>JBDSAP010000163.1:0-8906 GCA_039922055.1 Ferruginibacter sp. | reverse complement strand
ATCGGGCTTATTATTCTTGCCATAAAATTGATCAGGAGGTAAGGCGTTGTGAAGTTGATGTCGTTTATTTTAGCTACAATACTTGGTGAACTCGTAAAAGTTTACACCTTTTAAAAAGGTGTAAACTTTCATAACAACGCTTAGGAATTGCCCATTCACGATTCAATGACCTTTGCTTTAGAAATTTCACGCAAAGAATGAAAAGAAACAAAGCCGCAAAGTCCTATTTTCATCTTCTTTGCGTCCTTACCTTATATTACTTTGCGGCTTTGCGTGAAAATATGGCAAGGCTTAAGTCAACCACATTGAATTCTCAATCGTCAATCGCCAATCGTCGATATTGTATTCAGAAATAATTTTTTGTCCAGGCATTTGTTTTTCATACATCATCGTTGCGTCGCCCTCTTGTACGATCGAAGCTTTGGGCAACAGGCAAATCTTCAACTTTAGTCAGCCTTCATTCAAGCATAAAGCATGTCGCCAGCAAAAATGTTTCAACGTTCCATAGGAACGTCTGGGGGGTAGAAAAAATAAATTAAAATTTTAAAAAGCGTTCCGTAGGAACGCCTGGTGCTAACGCAGGCATTTGCACCAAACGTTCCGATGGAACGTACCACCATTTTGCCAATTTGGTGCTACCCACCAAACACCCCTATGGGGCGAAATGCGCATGGCTTGTAATAGCTGCCCCATTTGAAAGAGCGATATTTTTGTAAAAAATCAATATACGGTGCTTCAAAGAATGACTTTGTGATCAACAATCATCACCCATTTTTTATCAGGAACGATTGGCCATTGAACTTCACAACAACCTCACCGCATCCTTTGCAAAATAGGTGGCAATCAAATCTGCACCCGCTCTTTTGAAAGCCGTAAGTGTTTCGATAATTGCTTTTTCCTCGTTGATCCAACCCATCTTTGCCGCTGCTTTTATCATTGCGTATTCCCCACTGATATTGTACACACTTACCGGCACATCTACCGCATTTTTTACTTCTCTTACAATATCGAGGTAAGGAAGTCCCGGTTTTACCATCACTATATCAGCGCCTTCCTCCACATCCATTAAAGCCTCTTTTACCGCTTCTATCCTGTTGGCATAATCCATCTGGTAAGTTTTTTTATCACCGAACCCGGGCGCACTATCAAGTGCGTCACGAAAGGGCCCATAAAAACAAGAAGCATATTTTGCACTGTATGCCATAATGCCTGTCTTTGTATAACCGTTCTGTTCCAGCGCTTCACGGATAGCGCCGATCCTGCCGTCCATCATGTCGCTTGGGGCTACAAAGTCTGCGCCTGCTTTTGCATGGCTCAGGCTCATTTTTACCAATGCTTCTACTGTTGGATCATTCACTATTTCTCCATCTTCCACAATGCCATCATGCCCATAAGATGAATATGGATCGAGTGCAACGTCGGTCATTATTACCATTTCAGGCACGGCATCTTTAATGGCTTTAATACTTCTTTGCATCAGTCCATCAGGGTTCCATGCTTCTTTGCCTGTGTTGTCTTTTAATTCGTCAGGCGCTTTGATGAATAACAAAATACACTTTATCCCCATACTCCACAGTTCCTTCACTTCTTTCACGGTTCCATCCAGTGAACGCCTGTAGTAATTTGGCATTGAAGGAATTTCGAACGCTATATTTTCACCTTCATCAATAAACAAGGGCGCTATGAAGTCAGCAGGTGTTATAATTGTCTCAGCAACCAGGCTTCTGATGGCAGGTGATTGGCGTAATATTCTATTTCTTCTTTGTAAAAACATAATTCCGATGTGTGATGTGTGATGTATGATCTGTGATGTCACTCGATAACAAATATGTAGTATTTTTTTCAGCAGCTATTTACCTTTTTTGCCCATTCATCTGCTTCGTCTTTATTATCATTGCTATCATCGTTTATCCAATCTTTTGGATGGAGGCATGCTTGTAATAATTTATCTTCTTCACTGCCTGCTACAGGTTGATAATTGTATTCAAATCTTACAGTGGGCGGCAAGCTCATTAATATGCTTTCTACGCGCCCATTTGTTTTCAACCCGAAAATTGTCCCCCTGTCATGCACCAGGTTAAACTCGGTATAGCGTCCACGTCTTATTTCCTGCCAGTGTTTATTTTCAGGAGTGTAAGGTAAATTTTTTCTTTGTTCAACAATTGGAATATAAGCATCGATAAATGCATAGCCGCAAGCTTTGGCGAAAGCAAACCAATATTCAATATCCTTTTCCTGCGTTGGTCTTTTATAATCGTAGAAGATGCCTCCAACACCCCTGCGCTCGTTATTGCGATGTGTGTTGACAAAATAATCATCGCATGTTTTTTTAAATTCATTATAAAAAGAGCTGTCGAATTGGTCGCACACATTTTTATAAGTTTGATGAAAATGTTTTACATCTTCTTCAAATAAATAATAGGGAGTGAGATCGGTACCTCCACCAAACCAACGGTCAATCACCTCACCAGCTTCATTGTATAATTCGAACATGCGATAATTACAATGCACTGTTGGTACGAAAGGATTGCCTGGGTGTATTACCAGGCTTAGGCCGGATGCAAACCATGAATCACCGTCAATTTTTAACTGGCTCCGCATCAGGTCGGTAACCTTGCCAAATACGATAGAAGTATTTACACCACCTTTTTCAAAAACATTTCCATTGCTGATCACCCTTGTTTTACCGCCACCACCTTCTGGTCTCTCCCAGGCATCTTCAAAAAATTTTGCCTGTCCATCGCTCGTCTCAAGGGCAGAACATATATCATCCTGCAACTGGTGTATAAAAGATATCCAAAGCTCCACCCAATCCTCCCCCAAAGGGAGGGCTTCTGAAGACTCTGTGTTTTCGATGTTCATTTTATAACTTATAACGTAATTAAAGCTAAATAGTAGTACAATGTTGAACGGAGCGTCGCCACTGAAGTTCAATCAAGGCGATCAGCCGGGCTAAATAACTTTATAATCAAAAGATAAAACCCTAAAAAAAATAATTACTATTCAACCCATCAGACTCTGCGTTTTAAGTCTCCCCTTCGGGGAGATTTAGAGGGGCCTTAGCGGCTCCCGTATTCCTTCACCGCATCCACAAAAGCCCTCGCATGATCCACCGGGATGTTTGGTGTAATGCCGTGCCCAAGATTAGCAATATAATTTTGTGAGCCAAACGCATCGATCATTTCCTTAACCGCTTTTTTAATTTCCGGAATAGGCGCCAGCAATTTAGCTGGATCAAAATTACCTTGCAAAACAATCCTGTTGCCAGTAAGTTCACGGGCAAATTGCGGGGTGATGCACCAATCGATTCCGATACCTGCGGCACTGCTTTCGCTCAACTCTTTTAATGCATACCAACTTCCTTTCGGGAACAAAATAACGGGCACATCGTCTTTCAAAGCATCGGCAATTTGTAACAAGTAAGGCTGCGCAAATGTCTTAAAATCCGCAGGGCTCAAAGCGCCGGCCCAGCTATCAAAAACCTGCACCGTATCAGCGCCGGCTTTGGCCTGTAATTTTAAATAGCTGATTGTAATGGTGGTTATCTTTTGAAGCAACTGGTGCGCTAATGCCGGTTGCGTGTATGCAAACTGTTTTGCTTTCTCCCATGTCTTACTGCCCTTGCCTTCGATCATATAACAGAGAATAGTCCAGGGAGCGCCGGCAAAACCGATCAACGGAACCCGGTTGTTCAATTCTCTTTTTGTAAGGGATAAGGCGTCGTACACATATTTCAAACTTTCTTCCGCCCCATCTGTGATCAATGCATCTATATCTTTTTGTGTTTCTATCACCGTAGGTAGCAATGGTCCTTTGCCTTCTTCCATCAATACCTGCATACCCATTGCCTGTGGTATTACCAGGATATCCGAAAAGATAATTGCTGCGTCTACACCTACCTGTTCAACAGGTTGTATGGTGATGGCACAGGCCAGTTCGGGCGTTTGTACCCTGGTAAAAAAATCATACTGGGCTTTGAGCTTTAAATAATCCGGTAAATACCTTCCAGCCTGGCGCATCATCCATACAGGCGGGCGTTCAACTTTTTCTTTTCTTAAAGCCCTTAATAACAGATCGTTTTTTAACATGGTGTCCTTTGATGTATGATGTATGATGTCGGATGTCTGATTTATGATGTATGATGTTTAGTGTTTGGTGTTTGTTGTTGATTCTATTTTTTTACTTTTTTAGAAAGTTGGGGCGAAATAGTCCAGCATCTTTCTTACTAGGTTTTCCTTGCCCGGTTCATCGCCGGTTATTATTTTGTTCTTTGTATGTTTCCTTATTTCATTGGCGGTGGTATTGCCAATGGCAAATAGTATTGTTGTTTCTGGCAGCTTGTTTTTTTTGAAAAAACTTTCCACTGCGCTTGGGCTAAAAAATAATATTCCATGATAAATTTTATCAATCTTATGCGGTAAAGAAATGGTTTGATAAACCGTTATTTCATTTACTTCTATATCATGGTTTCTCAATATTTTAGGTAGCTCATCCCTGCGCTGGTCACCGCAAAAAAAGATCACTTCATCCGCAGTTCCTTCTTCTACAATCAGTTCCGCCAGTGACTCCGCATCATCGGCTGTGCCTGCAATACGTTCCTCTCCAAAATATTTACTCACCAGTTTGTTTGTCGTATGGCCGATGCTATAAATATCCCACTCGGGTTGGTTCTCTTCCTGGTAATATGCAACCGCTTCCACCGCATTCATACTGGTAAACACAACCGGAACATTCAGCAAAAAAGCCTGCTCAATTTCCTGTTGTACCTCGATGGATTGTATAGGTTCTGTTCTGATAAATTCAGATTCATCAATGTCAATACCCTGGTCTCTCACTTCGTTTATAAGCGATGCACTCAGTGGTCGTGTACACAATATGTTGATCCTATTAACTTCCATGTTGAATGGCGTCTGCGATTTTTTGACCGCCATTATTCAATAATTCGGTGGCTGCACTTTGTCCGAAATTACCGGCTTCCTGCACTTCGATCATTTTTTCTATTGCTGCTTTCTCGCTACCATCAACAGATAAAATATTTCCCCTGAAATAAATCTTACCTTCTTTTATTTGTGCCAATGCACTGATAGGCGTAGAGCATCCGCCGAGCAAAGCCCGAAGAAAATCTCTTTCGATCTTTGTGCAGATAGCAGTGTTATTATCATTGAAAAAAGCGCAGGCAGTTTTTGTTATTTCATCATCCTCCCTGCATACTACCATGATAGCCCCCTGCGCAGGAGCAGGCAGCATCCAGTCAAGATCTATTGCATTGTAAGGACGAAGGCCAATTCTTTCCAACCCCGCCGCGGCGAAGATGGCGCCGTTCCAATTATTCTCTTTAACTTTTTGTAGCCGTGTATTTACATTACCACGCAGGTTTTCAACAATATGATTGGGATAACGATTAAGCCACTGCGCTTTGCGACGTATGCTGCTGGTGGCAATAGTAAACGGAGGCAGTTCGTTCATCACTTCGGGAGAATCGTGGATGCCGGAAGTGATCTTGCTAACGGCCGCGGGTTGATTTACATCCGACCATTCTCCATCCATGTAACCGAGTTGGTTATAAATATTAATGGCTTGTCCTTTATAAACAAGTATGTCCTTATACGATGCTCTTTCCAATACAGCAGCCTGTATAATTCCCTTTGGCAATTGTGTGGGAACATCCTTCATGGAGTGAACAGCAATATCGATCTTACCGTTCAGTAAAGCAATGTCAAGGCTCTTTGTAAATATACCTTGCACGCCCATTTCATACAAAGGTGTTTGAAGATCTATGTCGCCTTCACTTTTGATATATTCCAGCTCCGATTCAACATTATTTTTAGCAAGGGATTGCTGCACAAGCGTGGCCTGCCATACAGCGAGTTGGCTCTCTCTTGTCCCGATCCTTATCAATTTCCCCATTAAAATTAATTTGTGCCAGTAACAATGTATTCATTGATGGCCTCTATGTAATTACAGCCGCGTTGATTTTGATTGCGCATTTTTATGGCCATGCCATTGATCACCTTCTGGATCTTTTCTTCCGGATTAAGGTACGCAATTTTTGCAGGGGTTTGTGTAGCAGAATATCTTATATAAATATTGCAGGAGTGCATTGCCTGGAGCTTATGCTTCACCGCTTTTAATACCGGAACATGCTGGCGCATCTGGTGCCACTCCATAAACTCGCCGATGTGGTGAGCAATGATAGCTTTTGCTTTTGGAACTTCCGCTTCTCTTTTATGCAGGGTCTTATCTTTTATTTTAGATAGATCGTCCACATTTATCAGGGTGATATTATGGAGCTCCTGCGCCAGTTTTTCCACGTTGTAGGGAATGGAAAGATCAATGATCAACTTATCGCCCTTACCTGCTAACTGCGATCTTAAAATAACCGGATCAGGTGCATTGGTGGCTACCAAGATTATATCAGCAGCACTTATATGTACAGCCATTTCTTCAAATGGAGCAGCGTTCAATCCCAATTCTTTTGCAAGCGCTGTAGCCTTTGCATCGGTCCTGTTGATGAGAGTAATATTTGTTGTGCCAAGATAATCCACCATGTTCTTACAGGTGTTTTTTCCTATTTTTCCCGTGCCTAACAACAAGATGTTTTTAGAGGAGATATTCGTAACTTTTTCTTTGATATATTGAACAGCAGCAAACGAAACCGATACAGTGCCGCCGCTTAACCCGGTATTGGTCCTGATAAATTTGGATGATTGTAAAACCGCATTTACCAGCCTTTCCATGTAGGCTCCGATGAAATGATGCTCCCTTGAAAATTTGACCGCATGTTTGATCTGCCCCACTATCTCATAATCTCCCAATATCTGCGAATCGAGTCCGGCGGCCACATTAAAAAGATGCTCTATCGCTTTATGACTTTTTTTGAAGTATGCAATTTTTTCAAATGTTTCTGTTGAACCCTGTGTTTGAGTACACAGCAATTTGCCGAGGCTTTTCTGATCATCGGCGAAACCATAAATTTCGGTACGGTTGCAAGTGGATAATACAAATAACTCCTGGACGCCATATTCAGGCGCTAATGAAAGTAATGCTGTGTATTGATCGGTATTAATAGCAAACTGGCCCCGTAAGTTTGCATCAGTTTTTTTATAATTGATACCTGCTATAAAGAAATTCGATAAATCTGTCTGGTTTGGTCCGAGCATCGGGGATGTTGATTAAAAAAAATTAACACTGCAAAAATACTTGCCGCAACACTGGAAAACTAATTTCAATGTCATCAATCTGTCATTTTGCTGCATGAACTGTATCATATACGTGCATGATTTAAATCAGGTTGCTTCAAAAAAATACTTGTATCATAATTTAACGGATGATGAACTATTAGCAATGCCAGTGGTTTACATTTGCAAATTACTTTTATTAAATATGAGAAAAAAAACAGGAGTCATCCTAATGAACCTGGGCTCACCCGATTCTCCTAAAGAAAAAGATGTAAGGCGTTATCTCAAAGAATTTTTAATGGATGAACGGGTGATCGACATCCCCTACCTGCAACGGTTTCTACTGATACATGGTATTATTGCACCATTTCGAGCGCCCAAATCGGCCCAGGCTTACAAGACTATCTGGCAACCGGAAGGATCACCCCTGGTAGTGCTCACCAAGGAATTGCAGGTGGCAGTGCAAGACAAAACTGGTTGCCCTATTGAGATTGCAATGCGGTACGGCCATCCGTCGCCGAAGGTTGCTTTCGATAACTTAATGAGAAAGCATCCTGATCTTGAAGAAGTGTTGGCCATCCCTTTATACCCGCATTATGCAATGTCTTCTTTTGAAACGGCGGTGGAATATGCCCGTGAAATTCATGAGAAAAATAACTACTCATTCAAGCTCAATTTCTTTAAGCCGTTTTATAACGAACCAAATTATATCCATGCGCTTGCCGAAAATATAAAGCCATACATGGCTTTGCCGCACCAGCATATTTTGTTTAGCTATCATGGTGTACCGGGAAGGCACATACGCAAAAGCGATACCACCGGCACACATTGTTTGCAGGTTGCAAATTGTTGTGATATTGCATCGCCGGCTCACTCGCATTGCTACCGGCACCAGGTGTTTACTACCACCAGGTTGGTAATGCAGGAACTGAATGTACCCCCGGAACGATATAGTATTTCATTTCAGTCGCGGCTTGGTAAGGGATGGCTACAGCCATTTACAGATATCCGTTTGCAAGAGATGCCAAAGGAAGGCACCAAAGATATCCTGATCCTTTGCCCGTCATTTGTAAGTGATTGCCTGGAAACCCTCGAAGAAATAGATGAACGCGGAAGAGAAATTTTTACAAAAGCAGGCGGCGATAATTTTGTAATGATACCCTGCCTGAATACACATCCGTTGTGGGTGCGAACTGTTGCCGCATGGATCAATGAATTTGTTGCAGGCAATATGGAGATGGTGTTGAACGAGCCAGGTCTGAATTATGTTGAAGGATAAATGGTGAATGATGAATAGTAACCATTGCAAATGTTGGATTGCTGGTAGTTGATTTTTTACCAGGCTGCACATCTTTGTGGAGCTTCATTGGCGTCGCACTCTTGTACAGTTATGCATTTGGCAGCGTGAAAATGTGAAAATGAGAAAATGTGAAAATGAATGGACGAACCGGTATCATAAAAGTGACACGGAATGTGAAAATGAATAGGCGAAGGGGAATAATAAAAATGAAAATAGGGTGTTCAAATAACTCATACTCATAACTCATAATTTATAAATCATAACTTAAATAATGTACGAGTATATCAAAGCGCTTCATATCATTTTTATCGTCACCTGGTTTAGCGGAATGTTTTATATCGTGCGTTTATTTATATACAATACCGAGGCACAGGAAAAGAGCGAACCTGAGAAGGAAATATTGACCAGGCAGTTTTCTATAATGATCC
>JBDSAP010000162.1:0-3938 GCA_039922055.1 Ferruginibacter sp. | reverse complement strand
ATTTGCTTTATTTATTTTAATAAAGATAATAAAAATGAGCCGTTTTATGCAAGGTCATCAACGGATGCATTTCCAATCCGATAGCCATCCGATGTCGCCGAAACTCCCTGCACACATATACTTTTTTCGAAACAACACATTCTTTAAAGTCATTGGTTTACCCCTTGCGGAGTAAAACAACTACCAATTAGAATACTACCTTTTTATTGTAAGTCTAACCTGGTCTCCTGGTGAATTGGAATCTGATCCTGTAAGCACTAATGTAGTGCAATCGAAAGAAGTTATCTCGGCAGTATCTATATCTCCACTACCCCCATTGTCGTGAATGGTCATTTTGCCATTTGACGAAATACTCCAGGTACCACTTGCATTTCCCGATGGTGAACAAACTATTCCGAGGTCCTGGTAAAGAGTGGTCCCATCGGCTTTTAGAGTTAGTTTGTCATCTTTTTCACAAGCATCTAATTGGCTTGTTACATCTATAAAAACTCCGCCGACGCCGACTTCGAGTTTTTGCACTGAATAAATGCCGGCAATCGCAGCAACCGTTTTATCGCAATTGGTTGGCGTGTCTTTATCTTTTTTACAGGAAGAAAGTATTAACAATAAAATAGCTGGAAGAATGATAATTGTTTTCATTAAAAGAGTTTAGGTTAGATTAACTGAATAGGCAAAACTAAGGATAATTGGTTAAGCGTTATAAATACCGGCTTGTAGCTAATATCGCCGCCATCCATTGATATAATTTTCTCTTTATCGTTTGGATAATTATGTATCTTAACTGTCACATCAAAAATTTCTTTATGGCTGCTTATAATCTCACTATCAATGGTAAAAGTTACAAGATGGACGCAGATCCGAAAATGCCTTTATTATGGGCAATACGTGATCTTGCTAATCTTACCGGTACAAAGTATGGCTGTGGCATTGCACAATGTGGCGCCTGTACTGTTCACCTGAATGGCAACCCCGTTCGATCGTGTTCACTGCCGGTCTCGGCCGCCGCCAATCAAAAAATAACTACCATCGAAGGTCTTTCCGATAACAATGATCATGCGGTACAACAAGCATGGATAAAGGAACAGGTACCACAATGCGGCTATTGCCAAAGCGGACAAATAATGGCCGCCGCAGCCTTGCTAAAAAAGAATCCAAATCCCACCGACAAAGATATTGACACGGCCATGCAGGGGCATATATGCAGGTGCGGCACTTATGGCCGTATTCGCCAGGCCATTAAAACTGCCGCACAAACAATGTCAAAATAATCTGCCAACAAAAAAATTACTGAAATGAATCCCACCAAAAATATATCACGCAGAAAATTTATCAGCCTCTCTTCTATGTCGGGAGCGGCACTTACAATTGGGTTTTATTTTCCCGCCGCGGCAAAGGGGGTAGGCAAAATACTTACCGGTCCTGGCGCTGATGAAAAAGGCATTGAACTGACGGCATGGATATCGATTGATAAATCGGGTGTGGTAACTATTTTCAACCACCGGTCAGAAATGGGCCAAGGCTCCTTCCAGGTAGTGCCGCAGATTATTGCTGAAGAGTTGGAAGTAGACATGAATAAATTAAAGATCATTTTTGCGCCTGGTCATCAATCTAAATATGGCAGCCAGATAACAGGTGGCAGCTCAACTGTGAGGGGATCTTATAAAAGTTTGCTGCGGACCGGCGCAACTGCTCGTGAAATGCTGATAACAGCGGCAGCAAAAAAATGGGGAGTTGCAAAAGACGAATGTTATGCAGCTAATGGAGAAGTGATCCATCGCCCGTCCGGTAAAAAATCCGGATATGGCGACCTCGTTGAAGAAGCGGCAAAATTGAAGCTTCCCAAAGAAGTTACTTTAAAAGAAAGAAAAGATTATAAAATAATCGGGCAGCCGGTGCCCCGCCAGGATACGCCGATGAAGACCAACGGAAAAGCTGAATTTGGTCTTGATAAAAAGATACCCGGCATGCTTTACGCTGTGGTAGAACGCAATCCAAGATTTATGGGAAAGGTGAAAAGTTTTGATGATTCAACAGCCAAAGCTATTACCGGGGTGAAGAAAATCTTTAAAGTGGAAATGCCGGTTTTTGGTTTTACAAGAGAAGGTGTTGCTGTAGTGGCGGATACTTTATGGGCAGCAATGCAGGCAAGAAAATTATTAAAAGTAGAATGGAACGATGATGGCTTTGAACACATCGATACAGCACAATTATACGACCGGTTGAAAGCCGATCTGAAAAAGCCAGGTTTGTCGCAACGCACAGGTGGCAACTTTGAAAATGGTTTTAATAAGGCAGAAAAAAAGTTAGAAGCGATCTACGAAACACCGTATGAGTCGCATAGTTGTATGGAACCTTTGAATTGCATCGCTCATGTGCAAGGCGATAAGTGCGAGATATGGGGCCCGATACAAGGACCTGACTGGATACAATCGGATGTAAGTACCCGTTTAAAAATACCAGTAGAAAATGTTACGGTTAATATGACTTTCCTGGGTGGAGGATTTGGCCGCAAAGCGTTTACAGATTATCCTTATGAAGCGGTGCTGATATCGAAAGAAGTAAATGCACCGGTACAAGTAATTTGGACAAGGGAGGATGATATGACACAAGGACCATTCAGACCAGGTGCGGTGTACGAATGTAAAGGTGGCATTAGCAATGGAAGGATCGGCGCCTTCCAGGTAAAGATGGCTGCACAGAATATGGATCACCAGTGGCAGGGCGCAGATAAAAGTAACTTTAATGGAAGTACTGTGGAAGGGCTGGCCGAAGGATATTTTGAAGCATTGCATGATTATAGTTTTGCTGATGCACCAACGGAAGCGCCTATTCCTATCATGTGGTGGCGCTCGGTTTATTCTTCCACCAATGGTTTTGCTTTTGAAAGTTTTGTTGATGAGCTGGCCCACGAGGCTGGAAAAGATCCGCTTGATTTCCGGAAAGATCATCTCGGTGGAGAACGTTACCAGGCGCTGATCTCAATGCTGAAGGAAAAGACCGGCTGGGACACACGCAAGAAAAACGAGGGGTGGGGAGTAGCCATTACCGAATGTTTTAAAAGCATTGTGGGAGAAGCGGTAAAAGTATCCCGTAAGCCAGATGGAAAGATCGGTATTGATAAGGTGGTGGCAGTAATGGATTGCGGCTGGTATGTAAATCCTGATATCATTAAAGCACAAATTGAGGGAAGTATTGTAATGGCGCTTGGAGCGGCGGTAACTCATGAAACACATTTCGCTGATGGAAAGGCGGTAGAGAAAAATTTTGATACTTATCACATGCCGCGTATCAATGACATGCCGGTGATGGACATACATGTAATGGATAATGATGAAAAACCTGGTGGCGCCGGTGAGCCTGGCTTGCCGCCATTTGCTCCTGCTTTATGCAATGCCATATTCGATCTTACCGGAAAGCGTATTCGCAAATTGCCTTTTAAGATGGAGGAAGTTTAATTATTATGTTGAGTGTTGAATGTTAAATGTCGTTGACTTAAGCCTTGGCACATTTTCACGCAAAGCCGCAAAGTAATACAAGGTAAGAACGCAAAGACGATGAAAATAGACTTTGCGGCTTTGCTTCTTTTCATTCTTTGCGTGAAATTTCTAAAGTAAACGACGTCGAATGTAATTCCTGCAATCATCTTTGGGCCTTCACCTGCGCCGCTTTGATCATGGTATTCTTATTACCCCAACTATTCCTTACATAATTTAATACATCGGCCACCTGCTGGTCGGTTAATTGTGGCAAGGCTGCCATTGGAACATTATAGGTTTTGCCATTTACTTTTATTTCTCCTTCCTGACCTTTTAATACAATATTGATGGCTCTCTTCGCATCTTTTACATAATCCGTTTTAGCCAGGGGTGGAAATGCACTTTCCACGCCTTCACCTTCGGGCATGTGGCAGGTAGCGCAGTTGGCCGAATACACTTCTT
>JBDSAP010000161.1:0-53111 GCA_039922055.1 Ferruginibacter sp. | reverse complement strand
GCTTTACTCATTCACTTTTATTCGGTGCAGTGATAGCGCCCATCATGGCTATGCTTGCAGAACGCTGGCACCGTCCCCACAATATTTCCTTTAAAAAATGGCTGGCTTTTTTTGGAGCAGTAATATTCGGGCACCTGTTCCTTGATGCCTTTAATAATTATGGCGTAGGCTGGTTTGAACCTTTCAGTCATTATCGTATTTCGTTCAATGCTATTTATGTGGCAGATCCCTTCTTTTCTATCTGGTGCGGTATTTCATTGGTCGCTTTGTTGTTGCTAAAAAGAAAAAGTCCCAAAAGAGTTTTCTGGTGGAGGTTTGGGCTTATTATGAGCGGCTTGTATTTATGCTACTGTGTTGTAAATAAAATAAAGATCAACTACGATGTAAAGGACATTTTAGCAAAACAGGAAATTCCATATAAACGATACTTTACCACACCTGCTCCTCTCCAAAATTGGCTCTGGTATGTAGTGGCCGGAAATGATAGCGGTTATTATGTTGGGTACCGGTCATTGCTTGATAAAAAAAAAGAAATATCATTTCAATATTTTAGCCGCAATGATTCTTTACTCAAACCATTTTACCCCGATGCGGACCTGCACAAGTTGATCCGGTTTTCACAACAATATTATACCGCGGAATATTACCAGGATACCCTTGTTTTTAATGACCTGCGTTTTGGACAAGTTATTGGATGGCAGGATCCAAAGGAGAAATTTGCATTTCATTATTACCTGCAATATCCAAAAGACAATGTATTGGTAGTGCAAAGAGGGCGATTTGCCAAGTGGGACTGGAATGTGGTAAAAACTTTCTGGAAAAGAATAAGAGGAATTGGGGATTGATATGGTAATCGGGAATTGATAATTGGAATGAATAAATTCCAGCACCTCAAAAATATTAATGAGTCGAATTTAGCGGTGCTGTTTAAAATAAAAAGTAAATAAATAAAACGTAGCCCTGAAAATATGATAAGAACACCAGCGAAAAAACTGGACGAAAATCTTTTTCTTTTTTGCGTGTAGTTCCTTAGAAATAGGAAGGCAATCTTCTTGCATGATCTTTTTAAGTCTTGACTCCACTTCCTTCGCAAAATCAGGATCGTTAACATCAAGATTCAGCTCAACGCTTGCATAAGCGCTTATATCATTGATATTGTATGATCCTATGGTAAGCCACTGGCTATCGCATACCGCGATTTTGCCATGCAGGATGTTGCTCTGGTATTCGCAGATCCCAATATTGTTGCGAAGCAACCAATCATACATCCATCGCTCTGCATTTTTTGCAATCGGCAGGTCAGATTTACCTGCTACGATCACATTTACTTTTACTCCCCTTTTTGCCGCTCGTTTTAGCGATTTCCGGATAATGCTTCCCGGCAAAAAATAGCTGCACAGAATAATAATATGCGACTGAGATCTTGTCAGCATTTCAATGTATGTCTTCGATATCTGGTTCTTACTATTCACCCAATCATTGCGCCGCATCCGCACCACACTTTTTTCTTCTTCCGGAATATTAAGTTCAGGCGGGTTGCATGGGGTCACATTTTTTTCTGCCTGGAAACCCTTCCATGTTTTACAGCACAACAAACACAATTCTTTTGCAATATCACCTTCAGCAAAGAGTGCAAAATCAAGCCAGCCAGGATGTCCTGGCATATCATTGTAATGGTTGCTTATATTAACGCCGCCAACCATCGCCATCCGGGCATCTACCACGATCACCTTATGGTGTAATCTTCTGCCAAAATAAAAATGCCGGCTTTTAAATATGGGTTCAAAAAAACGAAAATTAACACCGCCATCACTCAGCGATTTTATAAATGCAGATGAAAGGGTTCTTGAAGCATAACCGTCTATAATTAGAAAAACTTTTACACCTCTGCCAGCCGCGGCAATCAAGGCATCTCCTACTTTTCTGCCTGTTTCATCGTCGGCGTAAATATATGTTTGCAGGTGAATGGATTCGGCAGCCCTGTTGATGATTTCTAACAAAGTGTCAAAATAGGCGGCCCCTCCCCTCACTAACCTTACTCTATTGTTGCTGGTATAACCAAACGCTGATTTCTTTTTACTTCGCCGCGACATATCAACAAACTAATTTAAAAAAGTGGATAGTAACAAATTTATTCATAACAGTAGCCCCACCTGGCCTCCCCAAAGGGGAAGAACCCACGCTTCAAATGCCGCCCCCCATATAGTCATGGCCTTCAATCTCGCTACATCGGACATCCTACATCCGAAATCACATCACACATCACACATCATACATCATACATCATACCTCAAACCTCTCTTTTCGTACATTTGCGCACACAAAAAGATAAAGTTTTAAGGAACATATATTATGAAATTTTTTCCCGAATCGGCATTGGCGCAGTTAGAATATGAAAAGGTAAAGACCATACTGGCAGAATATTGTAAAACAGATTATGCCATTACAAAGGCTGTCAATTTACGCATACATACAAAAAAGGATTTTATAGAACTGGAACTTCAACAAAGCCACGAATACAAATTGTTACTGCAAACAGGCCAACATTTTCCCAATGATTTTGTATTGAATCTTAGTCGTGAATTGAAGTTGTTACCAATTCCTGGCGCTGTATTAAATGGCGAGCAATTTTTAAATATCCGCAGGCTTGCTTTAAATACCGGAAGTATATTCAGATGGTTTGATAATGAAAGAAGGATAGCCTATCCCGCGCTTTCAAAAGTAGTGAGCAATACTTATTTTGAAAAAAACATCACCACATTTATTGAAGAAATACTGGATGATGCAGGCACGGTGAAAGATAGTGCCAGTGAAGTTCTGGCGTCGATCAGGCTAAATCTTTATAAGAAAAGGAATGAGCTGCGCCGCATATTTGACCGCATGGTAACTAAGCTGAACAAACTTGGACATCTCGCCGATATTGAAGAAAGTTTTATTAATGGGCGAAGGGTGTTAGCCGTATTTGCTGAGCAAAAAAGAATGATCAAAGGCATTCTGCATGGTGAAAGTGATAGCCGCCGGACAGCTTTTATCGAGCCGGAAGAAACTACCGAATTAAACAACCAGCTTTTTTCTCTTGAAAATGAGGAGAGCCGGGAAGTTTATCGCATTCTTCGCCAGCTTACAGAAAGGATCAGTGTGTATGCACCCCTGTTAAAAACATACCACGACATAGCAGGGGAATTTGATTTTATTAATGCGAAGGCAAAATGGGCTGTTGTGCTCGGGGGCAATTATCCGCAAGTATTCGACAGAGCGCATGTGCGGCTTATCCAGGCTTATCATCCCCTGCTTTTATTGTACAACAAAACCAACAACAAGCCAACCATACCCGTAGACATATCTCTCACTGATAAGAATCGTATACTGGTTATCAGCGGCCCAAATGCAGGTGGAAAAACTGTTACACTTAAAACCGTGGGATTATTACAATTGATGTTGCAAAGCGGGTTGCTGGTGCCTGTTCACCCGGATAGCGAGATGGGGATCTTTAAACAGGTGATGATCCATATTGGCGATACTCAAAGTCTTGAATTCGAATTAAGCACCTACTCATCTCACCTGAAGAACATGAAGCATTTTATGGAAAATGCCAATGGTAAAACGTTATTTTTTATAGATGAACTAGGTAGTGGAAGTGATCCAAATCTTGGTGGCGCTTTTGCAGAGGTGATCATGGAGGAACTGGCTCATAAACATTCATTGGGTATAGTGACCACGCATTACCTGAATTTAAAAGTGATGGCCAATAAAGTGCCAGGCATCATTAATGGGGCCATGCAATTTGACGAAAAGAACTTGTTGCCATTGTATAAACTCATCATCGGTAAACCGGGTAGTTCTTACACATTCTCCATTGCAGAACGCATTGGTTTGGATAAGCGATTGATCAATAAGGCCCGGACTCTGGTGGATGAAGATCATTTTACATTAGATAAACTGTTGAACCGCACCGAGCAGGACCTCCAAAAAATAGATATCGAAAAAAAAGAACTGAACCACCTCTTAAAGGAAAATGAACGGCTGAAAAAAGAGATGCAGCAGGTGTTGGATAAGGAAAAACATTTACAGGAAATAGAAAGGTTGAAGCAGCAGAATAAAATATCTGAAGAAAAACATGCTTACCTGAAAGATATGGAACGGCGCCTGAAGTCGATGGTGATAGAATGGCGAAAAGCAGAAGATAAGGACAAGGTGATCAAAATGATCCATGCATTGCTGTTTAACCAGAAAGAAAAGATGGTGGCCGAAAAGACACAGAAAAAATTGAACGAAAAATTCATTGAAATAGGCGGCGATATCCGTATCGGCGACAAAGTGCGTATGAAGCAGAACCGCCAGGTAGGTATTGTAAAAGAATTAAGAGGAAAAAAGGCGTTGTTGCAAGTGGGTGTAATGCCCATTACCGTTGAGTTAAAGGACCTTGTGGTGGTAAAAGACAAAGATCCTGAACAAATAGTTCCGTAAAAATTTTGGCTTGAAATACTTCAAACCGTACTTTTGCGCCGGAGAGTTGGCAGAGCGGTCGATTGCGGCAGTCTTGAAAACTGTTGACTGTAACAGGTCCTGGGGTTCGAATCCCTAACTCTCCGCATAGACTTCTAATTTTACGTTGAATATCAACTAATTAGGATCATGGAAATAAAAAGGGGTGCAATTTAGGGTGCAATTTTTAAAGTTTACTCCGGAAAAAATATTAATAAGCTGTTCTTTTGAACAGCTTTATTAATTTATAGAAATGAGAAACGGAATCACTTATGTAGGTAACGCACTTGATATGAACTTAAAAGTCTAATAAGTGCGTATGAAGAAGGCTTTAAGGATCCACATCTTAAGCAATTAAAACTGGAAGATAAATAGCAACAACGAATTGCCAGATCTATTAAACCTGATATGATTTTTACGAATCTACGCAAGCTCAGGTAGACGTTTAACTTTAGCTGTCACCAGGCCAAACTACAAATCAATACGTTTCAATGCATATCAATTTGTATCAAATTGTATCAATTTGTTTCACTACGTATCAATCTCTATCTATTCGTATTGATACGGTTTTTTTGGTAATCATATATATGCCCTCGACAGTTTAGTATTCATGCAACTATTGTAATCCAATTGCTGAAGAATATTCATGCAGCAGGATTTCGCCGAAGGGCTTTTTAATGCTCGATCATTCTGTGAAAACCCGCGCCATGCAAGTGATACAATAGGCCCGCCGTAAACCTTACGATCATAACTAAGGAATAACTAACCCGGGAGAACTCATAATCTTGCAATTGGGTAACAGTTCTTTGATCTTCATAATCTCTTCATTAGCCAGCGGGTTATCATATAATGTAAGTTCTTTTAAATTCTTTAGCTTAACCATTTCTTCGGGCAGGGAGTGTAGATTGTTGCCGCTCAGATCAAGCGATTTCAGGTTTGAGAGGCGACCAATATCTGCCGGGAGCGAAGCGAGTTTATTTTGTTTTAAATCAAGCAAGGTCAGCATTTTTAAATCCCCTATTTCTTCGGGCAGCGATTGAAGATCGTTCCCATTTAGGTAAAGCGATTTGAGGCTGTCTAAGTTGCCTATTTCTTTCGGAAGCAGGGATAATTTATTTTTATTTAAAGCAAGTGAGCTAAGAGTTTTTAATGAGCCTATCTCTTTAGGAAGGGTGATTAATTGATTGCCGCTCAAGGTTAAGAACACGAGTTGTTTCAATTCACCGATTGTTGCCGGTAATGCTTTTACCTCGTTATTGGAAAAATCAAGCATAGCCAGGTTTTTCAATCTTTCGATGTGTTCGGGAAATTCTTTCAATTGGTTAAATCCTAAAGAAAGCGCACTCAAATCTTTTAGCCACAATAGTTCGTCGGGCAAGATGCTTAGGTGAGCTGCGGATAATGAAAGTACTTTCAATCGTTGAAATTGCCCGATCTGTTGGGGTAAACTATCAACGTGAATCCCGTTTAGGATAAGTGATCGGAGGTTTTTTAAATTCCAGATTTCTTTCGGTACACTTGCTGAACTTTCCGAAAATAATATCAAACTCTCGAGGCTTTTTAATTCACCAATTTCCTTTGGCAAAACTGCTTGGGAGGCTATTCCCATATCCAGGCTTGTAAGATTTTTTAGCAACCCGATCTCTTTTGGTATTACATCAAAATAGGTAGGCGATACGTCCAAATTATGCATGAGCAAACCTTGGAAGGAAAAAAGCAAATGAAGTTCTTTTAAATTGGTCAGTTGCCCGATAGCTGCCGGCAAAACTTTCAACTCGTTGAAATGCAGGTCGAGGATTTCCAGGTCTTTTAATTCACCGATAGCATTTGGCAAACTCATCAGTCGATTCTGACTCAGATCTAGCCTCTTTAAATTTTTTAGACGCCCGATCGCTTCAGGCAGCAGTTTCAGGTTATTATTGGGTAAAAGTAATATCTGCAGTTGCTGACCGTTGAATATTACCTTAGGTAAAATTTCCAAACGTTTATCGGCAAGATCCAGAGCGATAATAGTGCTATCCACGTCCTTTGGGTCGTAAGCCGACCTGTAAGAATTGCCGGAGGTATCAATGATGTAATCGGATATCCCTGAATCAGAGTCATTACTATACTCAAAAACAGAACTTAGCAGGTTGATTTTCTTAACCCTCGCATAACCGGTATAACTAAATTGTTGGGCCTCCTCCCACTCCCCCAGTTTTTCTACTTTATCCCCACTTTTATCGGTGAAATAAAAACCCATCAGATTTTTGGACAACGCAAAACGGTCTGTGTAAAAATAGACCGATTCGAAAGCCTTTGCAAGTTTGATATTTGAGCCGGCCAGGTTAGTTGCCTTGTTTTTCTGTTGGTTGGCGATGAATCCCGCCACTGAAGCTGCGATGAGTAAACATAGTAATAGCGTAAATGCAGTGTTCCTGATAAGAATCACTTTTCTGTGTGCCACTACTTCTTCGCTGGCCATATCGTTGGGCTGCAAGCCGTGTAATTTGGCGGCCAGTTTTAATATTTCTTTTTTAAATATCGGATTGTTTATCGACAGGTCCTCTTCTGTTTTTGCCTGCCGCATGTCAATGTAAAATGGCTCTGAATCAAATGCCCCATCCAATACCGGCGGAAGGGAGTTGCAATCAGGATCTAAAAAGCAGTTGTGATCGTTGTCCCAATGCATACTTCCTTCTGTTAAGGCGAATAATATAGTGTCGATGGATTTATGTTGAAGCCAGTATTCCACTTCCTTGTTAACCCATTTTGACTTTTCAGAGGCAGGCGAAGCTAGTAATATAAGGTACTCGGCAGCGTCTAGCGCTATGGTAATATTGTTCCATAAAAGTGGGGATACAGACAGGTTTGACTCATCCCTAAAAATTTCGAGGTTTCGTTTTTTGTACCAGGGCTTGGCAAACTTTTGCAAAGCGCTCTGTAGCGCAGGAGCAAAGTTATTATCTGCCCCATGAGAATATGAAATGAATGCATTGTACATCGCTTATTTAAAGGTAATAGATGGCTCGGCGATTTGGTAATCTTATGATAGTTTCTTTTTAGAAATGATTGTGTTGACGGTGACAGCAGGTGGAAAAGAAATGCTAGTTCTTTATGTTGGCCGCTATAGATACTTCAAACAAATTATTATTACCATATTGTTTGGCCTTGTACCACTCATCAGGCAAATCATTTTTTAAATCAATCAATGCAAACAGGCCTTCTTCTTTACTAAGATTTTGAATTGAATTTTTAAGTAGTAATATTTGAACTTGCAGCAGACTTTAATCTATCCCCATCTTCCGGAGAGGTGTACCTTACTTGGTATGACCATATCTGAAATTGTATCATAATCAATTTGTGTCTGAATTATAACAGTTTTGACCCTGTATCAATTCACAGGCGTTATTGATTGTGTTGAGAGTTCGTAATTAATTAGTATCAAAATATCATCTGTATCAATTCTTGCAACATATGAAGGTTTAAAATTCACAGTCAGTACGTGATCTTCGTTCGTATGTGTCACGCCTGTGCAAATGATCGTTTCTATTGATGTGATTATACCATCAGCACTTTTTACTACGCCTGCCACGATTGGGGTACCTTCCTTTGTAAAAAAAGATACGTTGTCATTGGTAAAGCTGATATTGAAAGAATTGGTGAAATACGGAAAAAACATTTTTGATAAAGTTATCTCTTTTGGATCCGGATCAGCTTTTCCGGATTTCATGGCATAAAAAATATCAGGGAAGTCGTTTTTGAGACTGAGTAATCTGTAAAACCCTTCACCATTATTTACCATACTAATTGTATCGCTAATATGAGTTTTAATCTTCTCATTAACAGCATCTTTAAATAGCGAACTACCTGAATTTCTTGAGGTGTACCGAATAGTAATGATTACATCCGAAATAGTGTTGTAATCAAACTGCCTTGCTTCTTTAGGTAGTTCAAGTTCCCAATCACTGATCACGCCTGCACCCTCAAAAGGCAGGTAGCGTTCATCCTTGAAGTTTAATTCAAACATGCCACTATCTCCCTGAGCATTACTGGAGGCTATTGATTTAATACTGCTGTAGCTTTCCTTGAAGCTTTCATTAGACGAATTAAAAATTACCCCTCCATTCTTATCATCTTTCCTGATATAACTTTTACTGAGTGAAAGCTGACTGCTTACCGAAGTATAAGGCCCGGCAATACATGGAATGCTGATACTAACGGATTTTATTCTTCTGAAATAATGACCGGGAAAATCCATTTCAAAAAGTAGTTCAGGTATTTGGAAATTGCAGGTACCTTCTCTTCGTAAATCAAGTATTGCATTTGCATTTAAGGTTGCAAGTGAAATATGCTTTGTTATTTCAAACTCCCTTTTATTCTTTTCCAAATAAGCAATTTCCATTCTGCGCAGGTCTTGCGTTAAGCGTTCGCCAGCCAGTAAACCTTTTTTCAAACTATCCCAATAATCACCTTGTACAAATTTGGTATCCTCATCTCCTAACCCTAATTCAAACCGGAAAGCTTTCTCCGCTTTCTTAGCCTGGTCATAAGCCATTTGATATGCTGTGTTATATACATTGCTCAACTGGCTTTCCATCCACGTATATAAAGTTTCATTAGAGAATTTTTGTTTACGTACAAACTCATCTAAGTTGCTGGAGTGTTCAATTTGTTTGTGGTGATTTTCTAGTTCTTTTTCCGCAATGGATTTTCGTATTTCTGATGCGATGATCTGTTTATCCAATTGCTTAATTTCCTGCACAGCAGTTTTTGCCTGGTACAACCATTCATCTCTTCTGCGTTGCCAGCCTGCCATTTGACCAGAACGTTTTTCGAGCATACCGTAGTAAGATGCTATTGTATTGAATCCAGAACCAACGGCCGAAGCACCCTGCGCTAAACTAGTCAAGACCTCATGAGTGCCAGCAGGATCTGTATTCTTCATAGGGGCAAAAAGAGCAGCAATGGAATGTAAAGCACCACTTGCAGCTTGTGAAGCCCCGCCAATTAGATTGAAGACATTATTAGTTTGCATCCAAAGAATCTGATCTTCTTCAGATTTTATTAAACCAAGTCCATTGAAATTATTTTCCATTAAGTCATCTAATTTTTTTAGCGGTGCTGATGTATAGCCTTGCTCTACTACTGGTATTCCACTTGCGTCAACTGAAAATTCATTACCCATTTGCCTTTGCAAATACATAATCCTGGCAATAATATTTTCTCTGGATTTATTGATGGAATCAATATTTGCAGCCGCCTCTTTTATCTGTTCATTCTTAACCCATTCCACTAATTTCAACATTTCAATTTCCTGGCCGGAGCGTAACAAACCTAAATGCTCTGCATCTTTTTTCTCAATTGCTGATAATATTGCAGAACCTAGCGATTTTACTTCATTGCAAAGTTCCATGGCTTTTTGCTGCATCACATTAAAACGATAGAGTGGCAAGGGTGCATACATGTCGTTGAGTGCATCTGGAATACTTACGCCTGCTGCCCTTGCACGGATGAGCAATTCGGGATCAATCGGTGGATCAAGCAGCGGCAGGTTACGAACAACACCGTCAATATTCTGACAATTTCGGATTTTAAATAATCTGTCATCCACATCATCCCATAACTGTATTATTTTATCATTGGGAGCAACACAAAAATAAGTGGAGCCAATAGAGGATAGTTGGCTAATATCATCTTTACCTGAAACATGCGTTCTATCCGCCTGATTATTCTGGGCTAATCCAATTTGAGAAAAAAGAACCCACTTATTTGCAAAATCATCAAGCCCAATACCACTATTCAATGAGCGGTAACTTTTAGGTTTTGCATCATTTTGCTTGGCTCCCATTTTTTCTTTTCTTCTTCCTAAAATGTTTGAAGCCATTACATACAGCATCGTGGCTTCATTGATAGATTCCCTTGTATCCCTCCTAAAAAGCTGATCGCCCCAGGCAATTAAATTTTTAATGTAGCTGGTTACAGTAAACCATTCGAAAGCACCGGTACGCATACGGGCTACTGCAAAGGGATTGAACGGTTCCGTAAGCCATACAGCAATTTGATTTTGAACATGAGTTTTATCTTTTGATGTGTGAGGATTTGCTAAAATATCCAAAAGTCTATCTGCTCTTTCTATTTCATTATTTTTTCTGAAAGGGAGAAAATTCCAAAAACGATTTGCTCCGGTTTCTGAATTATTGGTTGTTGGATCAAAAATGAAATGAAACCATTTACGGGCATCTTCAAACTTATGTTGCTTAGAAAGAAAATTTGCAGCATAAATAGGTAGGTGATAAAATACTTCCCAATTGTAAAGGGCATAAGGCATCGCAGGCTGAAATGGGAACGGGAATGGGGAAAAATCAGCATAGGCGGATAAAGGAGCGATGGCGCCGTCTTTATAATCCTGTAACCCCTTTAATCCAAAACTTTCTGTTACAAAAGATTCCGATAACTGGATATCGAATAGGCTGTTTAAATCTTGTGAGAGATTGGATTTAATACTTTTTGCTTCTGAATACGCTGTTAGCGTAACCATCACTGGAGTGGCTATGTTTCTGGATGACGATGAATCAGCCAAAGCCACTAACATTTTATTATTACCTTCTTCTATACTCCATGTATGAAATCCCATTGGATATGAGTTTGAGGACCGGACTGCAAAATATTTTTCTTTTGCCTTTGATTTATTGGTTAAAACGAAATCGTTATCAATATTGTCAAGTAAATTGATGGGTACATCATAATTTTGATTCGTTTGCGTATTAAAAATACTTTCCTTTAAACCTGAAGAATAGAAAAATGTATTTTCCGGAGGAGTAAGTTTAAGTGGATTCGCAGACTCTTCTTTTTCCCATTCTCCATCTTTTTCAGAAAATAATAAAAATTCTCCTTTAAGTTCTAAATCTGAAGATGCATCATCAGAGTTTATCTGCTGCACTGGATCATCCACATCTGTATCAATCACAACATTCCATCTTATATCATACGCTTTATTTTTTTCTATCCAAATTGGAATCAGAGGATCAACAGTATTTTGTACATTACCGTCTTTATCTCCTTGGAAAATTATTCGAAAATAATGCCCCGAATCTCCAATATTTCTTACTTCAAAATTGAAGATATTATCTGAATAAGCAGGCGACCAATTGTTAGTTGTACCTGGTGTGAAATATTCGACTACATTTTCTCCGTCTATTGTTTTTTGTCCTTTTGTATGCTGCAGCAATTTTTCAAAAAAAATATAACCATATCTTTCATTTTGGTAGCGGTTTGTTTTTGTATATCTTCTGTAAAAAGTAAAGTAAAATGTAATAGTTGTATTGCCTGTATTACCATCTTTTGGTACATTTCTACTAATAGTTGGATATAGGTATCTACTAATCAAATCTGGAGTAGGTTTCTGAATAATTGTAGCAGCAAACAGTTGAATTTTTACACTATTTAGATCTGAAGAATTTTCATTCAGTCTAAATAAAAACATACTCTTTTGATCTCTGTTAGTCAACCCATCAATTTTTATTTTATCTGCACTCTTTTTTCTTTCAGTCCAACCTTTATTTGTTTTTCGAATCCAGGACAAGCCAACTTCGTAACTCTGCTTAGAATTCTCATTTTGAGTGACAATCTCAGGCCATGCAATACATAAGTCTTTGTCATATGTAAATGGTACTATATGATTTACTGATAAATCCTGTTCTATCTTTTCCCAGCCTGACCATTCAGAATATAACAAAAACTCTCGAGAATAAAAATTATAAGGAGGATTTATCGTTCTTCCCACTTGAAATAATTTAATCCCGCCACCTGTGCTAGCGTATTCATGCATACCCATAACAGTAATCTTACTCAGTTCAACTAAATCTTCTGCATAGTTAATCAGCCCTTCCTGCACATTTTGATAAGAGGCTTCATTTTGTGTAAGGTGTGTTTCAAATGTTTTAAATATTTCTGTTTTATCATCCCTCAACTCCGGATATAACCAATTCTCCGGATACAAAAACACTCTTCTGTTGGCTTCCCATACCCGATAGTTTTGTGTCCATTCCCAGCGTTTTTTATCAAAGCTTCCTGGTGCAATATTAGGTTCAAGGTTCAATAAACTTCGGTGTACAAATAACTGTGCTGCGGCTGTAGCCTGTAGCAACCGGGTCGTTTTCATGCAGGGTTGCATTTCTACATCTATCAGGTATTTTTCATACAGGGCATTAGCATCACGCAGGCCATCTCTCCAGCACAGGTAATCCACTAACCTATCCCGCTGTTCTATTCTCAACTTATTATTTACCTCCTGTAATGCAGCGGCAAAGTCTTTTCCATAGCGTACGTATAGAAGTTTTCTTGCAATACGCACAGCTTCTATTGAAGACGGTTTATTAATCAACGATTCAAAGTCAGATTGAGAAAGCTGGGATTTTTGCAAGGTGGATAAATAGCTTAATAGCCTGGATAATCTTAGCGGATCAAATTGAAAACTATCAACAGGAATATCTGTAATAATAGTTGCGTCATTCATACCCTGGCTTATTGCTGCCTTATCCACCTCATCTTTAGTTAACCCAAAAGCTTTGACTAAAATTTCAGTTCTTGTATAATATTCTAAGGGAATTGCTTTGGGATCAATTACAGGATTCAAATAATCTATTATTATTTTTTCTGTGGCTGCATTAGCCTGTGCAAGCATAAAAAGCAGGGTGCTTTTTTTCCAGTCATGATAACTTATCGTAGCAGATTGTAAATCGTTGGGAACAATACCCAAATAGCCTGTTGCTGCGGATGATTTCCTTAACCATTTAAGTTGAGTGTTGTCGGCTTTCCAGTAAATATTAAGCGTGGAAATTTTTTGCAGCGCAATCAACACTTTTTTAATGGGTTCAGAAAGGTTATTGTCTATTGGATTTTGCCTGATGCCATTGTCAATAAAGAGCTCTAATGCTGACACTGATTCGGTTTTATAACTAACTGTAAGCTTTTCCTTCATCAATTGCAGCATTGCCTCTTCTGCCATCTCGTATGTTTTGGATAGAAAAGTGACAACAGATTGCCTGCGTTGTTGCAAAATTCCTGTATTAGCCTTGATAAAAAGTGTAAGTGCGTCCTTGTCAGGTTGAATGATTTTTCCAAAAAAAGAAGTAAGCAGTTCATCAAGTTCCCATGCATCGTGGCCTAACACCCGGCCCAGTTCAAAGAATAACTTCAACCGGTTAAGATGTGACGGTTCCAGGTTAACAATTTTCCAATCCCTGGTGGCCGCATCGGTAATTTCAAAAAGGTGTAGAGCAGAACCGCCGGTTACAAAATTTGAACCAAGCGCTGAATTTATTTGTCCTAAACTGGTATTGCAAAGAATGGAAAGAAAAGGGGCAATACTGAGTATATCCATCGGGTCCTTTTCTGAAATGGTATTGGCACCTATTTCTACACTCCATTTGTCGGTGGTTACATTATAGGTTAGGCCCCATCTCTCCCATGTTAATTCTTTGGTTTTGGGAATAACAAAGGCTGGTGTTACCAGCATTTCTACAGTCAGTAATTTTTCCCTGAAAAAATAGTCTTTACATTTTTCCAATTCCGCTTTTAAACCTGTAAAGTTGACGTCTGCTGACTCAACGGTTTCTCTACTGCTGTCGTTCTTGCCGGATAAAATATTCTCCAACTGTTCAAACCCAATTCCATTTTTCTTTACAAAAGCAACTTCATCACCAAAATTCAGTAAGGTTTCGGGAGAACTAAAGATTGAAGCAGAATAACTAATTAACCTGCAGGCGGCGGCGTATTCTGAAAGGGAAAGTTGTAAAATGCCTGCCAAGGATACATTGCGCCAGATACGATGTAAATATGCAGTGGTAGCTTCCTTCGTATTCAAATCAAAACAAATTTCGCTTGAAGCTTCAGGGTTTATAAGCAATCCCAGATCATAAAAACGCGAACCAAGGCTTGCTGCGATATAAGGCAGAAGTTCGGGTAATTGTTTTTGTTCTGAATGGCCTGTAGGAGTGAATTTATTAAAACCAAAATCTTCATTAGGAGGATTTTGAAAATGGATATTTTGGAATATTTTATTGTACAATGATTTTGTTTCAATGCGTTTACTATTCTTGTATGAAATGGTTGGTTCGTTTTTAAAAGGGGTGAAAAAATCAATGGCAGTTTGAAACGAAATATTTAGTTTTTGTTGTAATACTTTTAATTGAGCGATGTGTAAGATAGTGTCTATGGTTTGGCTCACTTCATTCTCTACACTTATCAGGCCATTGCCTATTGCGGGTTCAAGTATCGCCTGGTCAAGCTCTGAAATACTAACGCCTGTAACTTTCCACAGTCTTACAAAGCGATGGAAACGATCAAAAAAATCTGGTGCAATGTCTGCATTTTGCAGAATCGTATTTGTTGGGTCACAATGGCTATTAATCTGTAATTTAACCATGCTGCCGGGATTAATATATTGAGTTGAAAGCAAATATTGCAGGTCTGAAAAACTGATGCTGGCCTGCTGCATTACCACCGATGCTTTTGCTAATAAATCAACTGCCCGGTTCAGTTTTACTGGTTTGTCACTAAATGTATCGTAGATAGTATAGTTAGGCTCTTCCAGTTTCAATCCCCATCTTGTCCATAATTCACTATCCGATTTAACTGTTGTAATTATATTTTTTTGTATTGGGGATATTCCTAGTACCTCACTTGCCCAAACGACATCCTTATATTTTTTATCATCAGGTATGTTAGTATTAATCAGATCCAATCGGGGAATGCCAGCTTTACTCAGCAATATCCTTAACTCAGTAAGGTATTGATCATAGGGTAGTGACCAAGGATAAACAGATGATTCTTTTGCAAGCTCTTCGTAAGTCAATGGATTTTTATTTTGCGCCCTTGCCAGTAAATCCCTGTCTTTGGCTGTAGATTGATAGGTTAAGCTTTTTATTTTTATCGCCGCAACCTCATACTTTATTTGAATTGAATACCATTGAAATATTAAATTGCCATCCACGGTCTTTTCTATTTTGTACTCTTTGCTTTTTTCTTTTCCGCCCAGTATGACTGGTATTTTTCCAGCTTCCAAATCTTTTTCAATCGCACTTATGGTTTTACTGTCATACTTTCTGTTATCAGTTACCAGCCCATCTCCCGATTCCAGTATCAGTGTTTTTGAATTATCGGTAATTCTTACTAAAGTGCTTATCGAAAAGTAGATACTCCAGTTTTTATTTTCGTTGATGGTTGTTGCTTTACATGACGCAAGGGAAAAAGGAATTGTTATTTTGCCAGTGACGATTTGCATGAATGCAGCCAATGCATTTTTCTGTTCGGGAGATTTTATTGTCGTTTCATCAGCATTGCCGTTTAGCCAAGATAGGATTTCCGTGATATCAAAGGGTTGCAGGTCAAATGCTGTTGAGGTAAAATTCTTATAACCGGACTGCAGCAGCTGTTGCTGAAAATGGATTATCCATCTGCGGTAACTGTCTTTTACCAGTACTAAATCATTTGTATATTCCTCAACTGATATTGATGTTTCCAATAAATCTTCCGCTGTTTCCTGCAAGGCTTCTCTTCCGCCTTCACTAACCCCTAAGCCAGATAAATCTAAAAAAGTTTTACCGGGTTTTAATACAATGTCTTTCGGAAATACCAACTCGTTTTCCAAAATCTCCAATACCAAATCAATATGCGGTAATACAATGTTGGCATTATCGCAACTCAATTCCAAATCATACAAGTCAGGTCTTCTTTCTTCCAATGTAATTCCTGAATTTTGTTTGTCGTCGCTACCTGAAGCTGAAGGTTTTGGACTGGTCTCAATAAAATTCAACAAATCCGCATAATACGCAGCCGGGCTAAGTACCGACATACAGGGATCACATTCGCATTGCTCTAATGCACCAAACAAATTTCTTAACGTGGGATCGTTATTTATTTTTTCCTTCGTACCGGCAGGCAAATCAAGTGAAAGAATTCCTCCGGTTATGATGGGATTACCGGCCGTCATCATGGGCATGTAATATGACAAGGCACCTATACCAACAGCCTGCGCCGTTTTCACTTTTTCATGCAATTCTTTTACCCTTTCTTTAGCTATTCCATCAGCAACCAGGTTTTGTATTTGATCGCTGCTATAATCGGCAAGCTTCGCTACATCTGTAAGGCCGGCATTAATGAATGTTTCAGTTTCATCCCAACTGGCTCCGAGCTTTTTTAGGTTTTGCAGTTTTTGAACCAATGCAGTTTTTTGCTGATCAAGTCCAATACTTTTTACATCACCAGTTGCAATATCAAATACAGTGTTAGCTTCAAGTTTTTTGGCAATCTCCGCTATACCCGGCTGATCCTGGAAAAGAAACCCATTATTTATTTTATTTACCAACGTTGCTGTTGGCAATCTTTCTTCCACAGCCATTTCCATTTGCTTTGCATATACCTCTGTTTCTATAAAAGTACCGGCAGGTGTGCCATGTTCATAAGCAAGGTCTATCCATTCATCAGGCTGTAGCGATGCGAGACTATTTAAAGAAGCATCCTGATCTTTTGCTACAAAAGTTTGAAGTCCGCTTATAAGTGCCGGGTTATTTTGTGTAAGCTTGTCTAATCTTAATGTTTGTTGTAGCTTGGTTTGTTCCGCAGGTGTAAAATCAATGTGAGCTATTTTAGTTGCAAAATCTTTTGCATCCGGATCAAGCTCTACATGTATGCCGATCAGTTGTTGCTGTTTTTCTTTGCTTATCCAATCTTTGCCATCGGTAGATGCTGCAAACAAAATACTACCCAGATTAGTAGGCTGACCTTCCTCAGCAGGCTTTAAAACAGCATCTGTTTGAATTGTTTCAATTACAGACTGTATTGTTTTTATACCATCATCTTTTATTGCAGGAATAATATTTTTTGCCACTGCATTTTCTAATACTTCCAACAAATCATTTACAGGTTGCTTCAACAACTGCCCTGCATCAGTTGGCATATTCATCCTTTGCCAGGCATAGAAAACCATTGGTACAATCCCTTCTTTATCTTTTGCATTTTTATACGCCTGGCTCCACATACCAATTCTTCCTGGTTCAATACCGGTACTTTCAGAAAGAAAATTTATATCCTTTTCAATCAAATCTTCCGGATGCAGATTATCTTTTTGATCTTTTAGTAAAGAGGATAGCTGGCTGTCAATAATTTCCCACTCTGATATTTCTTTTTCTTTTGGCCCTTCAACCGTAAGGTTAATTTCCAGTTTGTTTGATGCATTGTAGAAAATTTTTGAGGAAACCTGTACGTCATTTTTTTCACCCATCAGCTTTACCTGCAAATTGGCATTCTTTTTATTAATGTTGATAAGCTGGTCAAGGATATAAATAATTTCATAAAAGCCTTCTTCATTGGTTGTAGCTGTGGCGAGAAATTTCTCGGAACGTAAATCATGATCAAAAGCTTGTACCGTGGCACCACTGTACGGTTTACCATTATTCCAGGTTATCGTTCCTTTAACCAAAAATGATTTAACCATTTCATCAAAAACCCCCAACCCTTTCAGCACCTCATTTAGTTTAGAAGCAGTTGGTTCTTCTACCATACCCGATTGATCATCTACCTTATACTGCTGTTGAAAAACAGCCACCAGCTTTGTTGTTGCGTCACCATAGCTGGCCTCCTGCTGCTCTTGTTTCCACTGCTTTTGCAATTCATTTAATTCATCGGCTGTTAAGAGTAAGCTTTGTTTGCTTAATAAAAGAAGCAGGGCGGTGTGCAGGTTGTTTACGGCTTCTTTGTTATCTGTTTTTATTGGGGTGGTGATGGGGTGCATGATGTAGGGTTTTATGTTTATGGGTTTTATTTTTAATTATTTATTTTTTGTTTCGATTGTTGAAGACACCGACTTGAGCCATAATTGTTATTTTTTTGCTTAAAGTAAAAGCGGGACGTTTGCCCCATTGGGACAAAAACACTTTCCATCCGCTAGTAGACTAACCTATTTTGCTCTTGACTCTGATGTTTTTTTACAATCTCCACGGTATTCATAAATTTCCATAATGCGTCAGTTAATTTTCTACCTATCGTTTCATCCCAAATAACTCCCTTCGAATTAAATATAGTTTCGTTAGGCTCGTATCCAACATCAATCATAAAATCTCGTTCCTCAGTAGAAATTTCTGAATAATTCTTATTCTGGATTTCTACGACTCTAGATAATGTTTTTTCTCTTCCATATCCCCATAACTCAACAAATAGAAACTGTCCTGCAAAAGATAAAGCAACACTTGTTCCGGAGACTTCGGGACTAGTTTTTACATTAGGTTCAGGCCTTGGGAGTGTTGCATTTCCTCTAGGTGTTACCACCGGTGCAAGTTCCTGATTTAGGGTTGTAAACATTAGTTCAGTTTCTGATGCCGCCCCAAGACTAACCCCGGGGGAAGAAGGTGAAGATCCCTTGACTGTTAATGCTCGTTGACCAAATTGAGCCTGACCTGCGGGTATTTCACCCTTACCATATTTCATATCACCGACAGCCTCAGCATGTCCAGGTGGGAAAGCTTGGCCTACGGCAGGATTGGCCACTCCTTGGGGCATACCCACTAAATCTATATTATGTGCACCTCTTATCGGACTTCCACCAATTTTTCTTACTATGCCTGTCGTCTTGTCAATTGCTACCTCTGAAAAAATTCTATCTGCACTTACAAATCCTTCTCCATTTTCTCCTACAGATTGCATTTCCGATAGTAGGCCCAAATCAGGTTCTGCGTGTGCTGCCATACCAAATCCACCTGTACCACGAGGATGAGGTGTTACGAAACGAGGTGGGCCACCTCTCGAAGTGTCGGCTGCTCTAAAACCAGATTCATTGTATATCAATTTGAAAAGATCTTCAAGGGAATTTTTACCACTTAGGTCAATGTGAATTACTGGTGAATCAGAACAATATTGATAAACGTTTACCCCATCCCCAATCCCAATCGGATCCGCACTCAGCCACCTCCCCAACCATGGCAAATAATACCTTGCTGTATGGTAAGCCAATCCGCTTTCTTCATCTCTTTCCATTCCGGTATAACGGTAGCGTTTGGCTGTAGCATTGATGCCTGCACCTTTTGCATTAAATGCACTAGTCCCATACGGGTGATATTCTTCGTAAGAGATAACAGCGCCGGTTTCATTTAACTCCAAACCCGCAGAACCCAAATGGTTGCTGTATTGGTACCGGTATAAAATATCAACAGGTAAAAGCGTATTGTTTGTTTTTATTACATTTTCTATAATGGCAATGCGCTGGCTGTCAGCAAATACATGGTGCGTTCCTATTATTTCATCAGGGTCTGCACCACTACCATAGTGGCGGTACAGTTCAAATCCTTCAAGGTAAACACGGTCTTCTGTTAATTGCCCACTTTTATTAAAAATTTGTTTCCGGCTTCTTTGTTTGCCGGCATCATACAAATAAAAAGCATGGCCGCCGCCGCCGAGGTTTACATTATGCAGCATATCGTCGTAATTCCAAACGAGGTTGTAGTCAGCAATAGTTTTTTCTAAATTCAAAATACTACCGTGGGCATCGTAATTATAGTTGATTGCGTTAATGGTATCGGTGCCAATAAAAGTATTTTTTAAGCGGTTGTTTGTAGTTTCATATTCATAATGCCTTGTCCAGCGGTCTGCCAACGCGCCATTGCCTGCACGGTGGCTCATGGTTTTTATATTACCCACTTTATCATACTCGTAGGTTTGTATATAGTTGCGCAATACAGTTGCTGTTATTGGAAAGCTGCTGATATCCTCAGGTTGTTCTCCCTGCCTGCCAGGTGTATTGTTAAAACTACTATTTTCTCTTCCGGTAGCTTCAATCAATCTGTAAATGGCATCGTAGCTATATTCATTTTTTGGTTCTACCTTTTGATTATTTAAAAATGCAGGTTCGTAGGCATCATCGTATATACCAGTAATGTTACCAACGGGGTCGTAGGTATAAAATAGGTTTTGTATTACATTGCTATCTTTTAAGTCAGTTACTTTATTTGGAAATGAAGGGTCAAATTTTATTCTTGTAGTTCTTAATTGCCGCAAACGAAAATTAAAGGGGTCATAAAAATAGCGAGTCGTGGTGCCATTGCCATATTTTATGTACTGCTTCTGGCCTTTTGCATCATAAGCGGTTTCAGTTATAATACTTTGTATAGTGCCTGTGCCAATTTGCACCGTTTCAGCAAACAGCACACCCCGATCATTGTATTGCGGTGTGTAAATGCCGGCGGTAGTTTGCGGGATGTGCCAGTTTTGCAATTGCCGCATCCGGTTCATGGCATCGTATTCAGTGATCTTTGTAAACACTTCCTTTTCAAGTTGCGGAGTGTTTAATCCATACGTCCAGTCAATTGCCTTTTCATCATGGGTGGGGTCAATTTTTGCCAGTTGCCTTTTTGCAATTAATATCTTGCCTTTAAAATCAGCCTGCTCTGTTACCATCAGCCCGCTGGAATCATATACTTGATAAGGCTTTCCTTTCAGATTATTTTCTAATGCATTGGGGGCGGTTTCACCATAGTCTATTTTTGCAATGGTATGATTCAATGTGGCGCCATCATGAGTGCCTTCAACCTGATTTTGCAACGGGCGGTGCAATACATCATAAATGGTGCTGTAATGGTATTTCATATCCCAGCTATGTATTGGTTTTCCGGTGGCGTCATTCAGCATCCATCTTTCTCCTGCATCCATGCTTAATGAATAGAGTTGGTGACCCAGCATATCATATTTGTATTGCATCACCACATTTTCACGGGCATCTGTTACGCTGCGTAAGTTGCCTTCAATATCTGTTTCAGTAAATGTTTTGATAATTTCATTTGTAATATCCGTTGCCTTTTTACTTACCTCATCTACGTTAAAAGTACGGTTATGCTGTACCGCTAAAAAAGGCCGCCCCAAAGAATCAAGATAAGAGATGGATGGCGTGTTGGCAAGTATTGCAGATAACCATGCTGCCCGTTGTTCAGGGTCCACAGGAATAGCTTTGTCTTTTGCTGGTGAGCCACGGTCAATGTACCATTGGCTTTTTAAAACAGTATCCACTGCATCGTAGCTTATTTGTTTCCAGGCATCAAATTCGACTTTGGTAAAAGTGCCATCGGGCATATCGGTTCTTATAACTCTTCCTGCTGCATCGTATGTAATAATGGGCGTTACTCCTTGTTCTACCAATTCTTTCGCATCTTCGTAATAGGGGTTGATACTAAAGTAGGGTTCGTATTGTTTTACCGGTTTGCCTTTGTTGTTGAGAATGGTTCTGCCATTACCAATCCAACGGAGTTGTTTTGTACTAAATGAAGAAGTATCTACTATATTAACTGTAACTGTTTTATCCGCGTTGATGGTTATTTCTTTAGCCTTGCCTGGCTCAGCCTGCACTTTGGTCATTAATACATTGCCACTGCCATCGCTGTAGGCATAGCTTTCATAAGTTTGTTCAGAATTTGGAGTTTTCTGATCACGATAATATATATCGGATATGGTTGTTTTTACAAAATTGGGTTTGCCATGTTGTTGATAATTGTTTAAATCATATTCCAGCAAATTGGTTGAATGATCATTCGCAGATAGGTCAGGAGAGTCAATTTCCATTTCGTCTCCAACTGCTTCTGTTGCTTTCCCCATTACAAAACTGCTGATCACCATACCCAGTGCATCTGTCCGTACACCGGTTCTGTTATCATTGATGTCTTTCACCAAATATGGCGATAAAGTGCGGAAATTAAATTTTACTACAGCGCTAATATTTTGCAGGGCATCTTCAGTTTGCAAAATGTAAAAATGATAGTCAGTATCATAAGTCATCAGCGTATGATTACTGAATGGATCAGTGATTTTTATTACCTGGTAAAAATGGGTAGCATCAAATGTTTGTGTGCCGGAAGCTATCCAGTAATTATCATCCAGTTTTACATATTTGCCTTCACCTGTTAATAAGCTGTCGTTTACTTTTGTTCCAAAAATATTTGTCACCAGTCCGGGTGTGAGGGCCAGTTGGAAAGATTGATAAGGCAGGAGCAGGGATTGCATTTTACCAAAATCCAACGGGCCGCTCAAATCATTTTTAAGGAATTGTATTTTGATATGTTCTATCAAACGTTTTTGTTTTCCGGCTGCCGGTTTTTTTTCATAATCGGTATTAGTAAGTGGAAAGTTTTTTACTATTTCATCTACCGAGAAGTAAGGATCAGTCTTGGTTTCATATCCTGTGAGTTCATAAGTTTTTGTTTTAAATAAAACGGGCAAGCGATAATCAACAGGCGTATCAATTAATTTTATATCTGGATTGTCGGTAGTGGTAAAACCATTTTCAGTATAAATAATGTTTATTTTTTCCTGCGCTGCCTGTTCAGTTGCAGTTAAATCCGGATCTTTTATTTTTCTTCCATAACCAATAGCGGCAGACTTTAGCACATTGCCATAGTCATCGATTTCAATATTCATCACATGGGCAACACGCGGATCATCCAGGTGGCGCTCATACGTATAAGTAAGGGCTTCACTTTCATGCACTAAAAAAACAGCATGTGCATTATTGGCTTTTGCCTGCAGCAATTTTATTTTGCAGGTATGGTGGGCAGTAGTATAAGGAATATCTTCTTTATCGCTTCCGTCTTTTGAATAAACTTCCACATGCAGGGGCATTCCTTTGCAGGCACGCAGGGCTTCACGTATTTCATCGGTTGTCAAATTATCATCCAGCAAAGGCTCCTGCAGTTTTTTTTCAAGTGCATTTTGATAATATTCATGCTCAAATTGCTTTAGTATTTTTTCCTTTCCCAAAAATGCGCCTGTATGAAACCAGGTTTTGGTAAGAATGGGCGGCTCAAAAAAACTTTTATCATGCAGTTGAGGGCTTCCATTGATGATATTCTTTTTATAGTCCTCAAAATGTTCTGTGTCTGTCTGATCTACCCTGCCAAAACCACGGAACTCCCTCTCCTTATAATCGTAGTAGCCATGATGATACCTGTAATGATTGGTAAACCTTGTTTTGGTGATTTTATCAACTGTCACTACCATTTCCACACACTGCACCGGAAAGGGTAGTTTGGTAATCCATGGGTGGCCTGCTTTTTTATCTTCGAGATAAAAATAAGTGGAGGGCTTGTATTGCATGGTCACTTCTTTGCCCATATTATTTTTATAGGAAGTCATCACGTGCGGCTTTTTGCCACCCATTAAATCAATATAGCGCAAAGGGTTTTGTGCGTATGGAGGCAGCGGCGATGACCATACAATACAACCTGTTCCATTGCCCAGCAGGTCAATAATATTTACATTGGTATGGTCGTCAATTGCAGGAAAAGGCAAGGGATTTACACCCGGCACAATATTTACATCGCTCCAGCTATTGCCGCTTTGGTTAAAATAAATTTTGAATGAATTATCGGCGAGGTAAATAATATCGGTAGTACCGGAACCATCTATGTCGGCTAGCTTGATGTATTTGGGATTGAAATGATCCGGATGATCAAATGCAGGGGCGTTACTCATGCTAACTTTTGCTCCAAATTTTCCATAACCCAAATTGGGCCAGTAAACAATATCGTTGCAACGTATGCGTACAATATCCATTAATCCATCTCCACTCATATCCGCCAGCACAATGGATTGGGTGCTATCCGCGAAAACTATATTGGGGCCTTTTTCTTCATCGCTGTTTTTTCTTGCGGTACGGTAACTTTCAAATCCTTGTTTGCCTTTAGATGGATACCACACAAACATATCGTCTTCCGAAATAAGTATATCCGCTTTGCCATCGCCATTCAAATCCAGCATTTTTGTATTGGCATCATGCAGGTTTATATTGGCAACTTCATTAAATGGTTTAAACGGTAGCCACTCTTCTTCGGGCGTATATTCATAAAAGCCGTTGAGGTCGTTGCTCACTAAAAATTTTTGTCCATTGGCTTCAAGGTCCTGAAAATGTACAGTGCCATTTGACAAACCATTCATTGCAGGCTTGGGAGAAACCAGTTTTACCGAGTCAAAATTTCCATTACCAGAATTACTTTTATAATACCAGCCGTTTGCCTGTTCGGTAAGTATGCCTGACAGGCCATCGCCATGCAGATCAATCCACTGGTAAGATTGGTCATCAATACCCACGGGTAAATTTTCGAGGCTTTTTTTTGGGAGAGATTTTACTTCGGTTTGCCAGTCTAATTTTTCGTATTTGAATTCAATAGGTGGCAATGATTTTTTAGAATCAATTCCTCCATATTTTATATATCCTGTTTGGGTTATTGATCGGAGAAAAGTAAAGGCAGTGCCGGAATGATATTTAAAATCCATAGACCGCACCAGGCAGGGCATTACTCCTAATTCATTAAAATGATGAAACATCAATATCCTCCTGCAAAGCCGGTAAGTTCTTATATCGAAGCCGGAACGATAATCAGAAAAAGGATCAGCTCTGCAGGTCCATCCTGTATCTCCAAGCTGGGGATTATGAGATTTTATTCTTTTATAATCAAGAACCAGCTCCAGCAGGTATATAACATTTTCCCACCCTGACGTATTCAATGTATTTCTATCGAAATGAGCTTTATTGCAATACTTAACTCTTTTAAGATAAGCATTGGTATATTTTGCAATTCCATTTCGCCTGTTTCTTTCATAAAGCTTATCGGGAATGTTTAATGTTTCGTCTTCTTTTTCATATTCTAACCGAAAGCAATTGCCTTTATCATCGCAACTAAATTCCAATAACCATTTAAAAATTTTGGCAGGGTTAGCCGGGTCAGCAATCCGGGCTGGTGCAGTTTTACCAAAGATGGAAACGATATTATCTTTTGAAGTTACTTTCCAGTAAACATTTCCATTTTCATTCATTTTTTCAATCCTGGCGAAGCCGCCTTCTATCCTTGGTATATAGCGTTTACTATTACTGGTGGGATCCTGTCCCAAAACAGGCACGAGGTCTTCTGCCCCTGAAAAAAGAAATGTATCTGATTCTTCCGCATCGTTGTACTCTGGTAATTTCTTGTCTGTTTTTCTTGTAATGGAAGCCGGCTCTGCATTCCAGCCCAGACCAAAAATTCCATTACCAGTGCCGGAATTATAGCTAAGCGAAAGTGAAGGCATAAATGCATTGCGAGAGGGACTGAAAGGAAAAGGAATACTGAAACCAGCCGTGCCATTTACGGCATTGACCGAAAATTTTTCATCAATACTTTTGATGGCGCCACCGCCTTTAGGCAGTGCAATTGAAGGCACCTCAATGGCATTTGATTTGGTCGCAGTGGATTGCTCTCCTGCTGAAAAAGACGGGTGTTTTGAAACAGAAAAAGTCGGTGTATCCATAATTGATAAGTTGGCTTTGTAACATTTACTCAGTTTTTAGGATATAGACTTATTATCCCAAAACGGTTATTTTTTGGGGCAGGCATTAAAACAAATTTGTAATGGTGAAATAAAGATTGCTTAATGCATTAATAATCTTTATCGAAGACAGAAGCAGTAACAAAATAGCTATGTATTTTTAAAAATGCAATAGGAGCAACAAAAATATAATGCATTTTCATAACTGATTTGTCAATCAATAGAATATCGGCGGCTACGGATGTGAGATAGTACAACTTTTTTTTCTTGATAGCTTAATAGCATAATTAATTCCATACGAATTTAAAAACGGACTGGCTGTTACCCAGGTTTTTCCGAGGAAAGGAAATATCTAATTTGATTGTGTTAGATGTAAGATGGGTAGAAAATATCATCGGATTATGTCAAATTAAAAGGAAAGAGCTAAAGCTTTAACACTCGCTTACTCACTTCTGAAGATCATTAGCTACATACCATTTCTTTATTGAAAAAAGGGATATTGTAGCTTGCTGAAGTGTAATGGCCAGGAAAGATCAGAATAGATTGTGGACATCTCCCCAAGGCGCTGTACAATCGCTTTCACAGCATCAAAAGTTCCCTGTAAAATTGTTCTGGTTGCCTTTTCTTCTTTTGTAAGAAGGTTAAAGGACTTAAAAAAATACAAGATTCGTTAGTCTTTGAACTCGGTTGCTTTTTGATCAAAAACCCCGATACTAGGATCAGTTCTTCACCCAAAGGAGAGGACCAGAATAGAGATGTCCAGAATAGATAGTAAGGACATTGTGACCTGGGCCCCAATCATTCATGCTTGGCTTCCTAAAAAGAGCGTCCTACAAAGTAGCGTTGCGACTGCATTTGAACAAGCTCTTCTGTGGTGCATTCTCCATCAAAGGCGTTACTGATGGCGTACTTATATTCACGGCTGCCGTCCTTGCTTTCTGTTATCCTCAGCACCAGTTTACGTTCATGTAATTGGAAACAGGCGTAGTAAGTAAAAAGCTCACCAATTTTATCACGTGATGGCTTAATGACAAATAATAATTTTTTGAAAGTAAAAAATTATTTAACTTTTAATCATCTTTTAAACGGACTAACCTATTTCCAGATTTTATGCCATCCAAAATGAAAAAAATAAAAATCTTTCTTGCCTCTTCCAATGAATTAAAGGAGGAAAGAGATCAATTCAAGCTTTTCATTGCCCATTTAAATGATAAGTTTATTGAAAATAAAATTTACCTTAAAATTATCCAATGGGAATATTTTCTTGATGCGATATCAGAAACAAGGTTACAAGATGAATATAATAAAGCATTAGCAAAATGCGATATTGCACTCTGCCTTTTTTTTACGAAAGTGGGTGCTTACTCTGAAGAAGAATTCAATACTGCTTACACCATATTTAAAGCTACAGGCAAGCCTCGTATATGGACCTATTTTAAGGATGCGTCCATTACCACCGGTTCCATTACGAGCGAGATAAATACCTTGCTGGCCTTTAAGAAAAGATTGGCTGAATTAGGCCATTTTTTTACAACCTACCAAAATACACCAGACTTGCATAATAAATTTCGTAATCAGTTAGATATGGTCTTTCCCAGTCTGATTATGCCATCTCATTTAATTCCGGCCAATAAGGAGGAACGGATTGTCGGGGTTAGTTTACCTCCTGTTGAAAGATCAGCAACCACCAATTCAATAAGCAAAGAAGAAGTGCTTAGCTTATTGGAGATAGATATTGACAAGGCGCTTGAAAAACTTGACAGCATTTTTTTGAATAAAAGCGGAACTTATAATGATCTGACCAGGGAATACATTAATCAGCCAAATAATTTTTCATTGAATTTGTTCAGGAATAAGCTTAAAAGATTTCTTTCGGTGAACTGGAAATAATTTGAATATGAGCAAACAAGATCTATTTTCTTTAATTGACCGTGATATTGATGAAGCTTTTATAGAATTGGATAAAGTTTTTCTGGAAACTAACGCCCGATATCGGGACCTCTGTGAAATGTATGCTAATCAACCTAATAATTTTTCACTGAATTCATTCAGGTCAATGCTTAAACGTAGGGTAAACTTAGATTATAAAGATGCAGATCCGATGCCAAAGCAAGCCATGCAAATCAACTATTATGAAGCCCTCTGCGAATTTGATTTCAAAACTCAAACAAAAAATTTTAAAAGTATTCATCAATACAAAAAAGTTGCTCCATTCTTGTTACATGGCAAAAGTGACGAAAAAGAAAACGACCTTAAATGGCTTTGCAATCAAATTTTAAATGAAAAAAGCATATTGGGCGAAAGGTATAAGATCATAGACTGCGGCTCTAAACTTGGCGGCACTTTTGAGAGATTCCTGGAGGAATTATATTTGAGCTTTGATGTTAACACTGCAGACACAGGGAACAAACCAACAGCCGTTTTAATAAGAGAGATTGAAAAAAAACTCGTAACAGGTCCGTTTGTTTGCGTTATTAAAAACGCAGGAACAATTCTGGGCGATAAAAATGAGTTGAAGAAACTTTTTAGGAACTTACTTAAAGTTTTGCATGAAAATATTGTAACCACTGGGCAGAAACACGCATTTATTCTCTTATTTATAGATGCTAATGCATCAGGGTATAAAAACCGGTATGACAACTACTTTTTTTGGTTTGATGAGGCTACAGCTGATACTTATTCTGAAAATGCAGAAAAATGTAAAGATATAAAAATATTCGACCTGTCGCCAGTTGGAAAGATAGAGGAAAAGCATATCACCGACTGGCTTGACTGGAGCCAGGAAAACAATTCGGCTTTGTATAACCAGGCGCGTGCTCTACGAAGTTGTAAGAAAGAATTACTTAATAAAGGAGATAATCCATTCCAGGTAATTGAACAAATTTGCAAAAATTTGAAAATTAATATCGATAATACATGGATACAATAAGCTATTTTGGTACGGCTCTCAAAGAGAGAGATAATAAACTTAAGCTCGATGTATACAACCCATCGGAAGAACTTGTAGAGGCTGTTAACCTGGCAATGTTACTTAAACATCCACTCTTGCTTATGGGTGAGCCCGGATGTGGTAAGACAAGGCTCGCCGAAGCTGTTGCGGCGGAGCTTCATGGGGAAAAATGGCAGGATCATTTTTTTCGATGGGATATAAAATCAACATCTAAAGCAAAGGATGGGATTTATCAGTACGATGCATTGAAGCGAATGTATGATGCAAATGCAGGCAACCGAAATGCTAAGAATGTAAAAAATTATATTAGTTATGGAAAATTTGCAAATGCTTTAACGCTGCCACGGAATGGTGATATCCCGAATATTTTGCTCATTGATGAAATAGATAAGGCCGATATTGATTTTCCCAACGACCTTTTACTGGAAATAGAAAAAGGGGAGTTTCTTATTCCGGAACTGAATAACAAAAAAGTAGTGCGAGAAAACCCTGTAATCATTTTTATTACAAGCAACAGGGAAAGAGAATTGCCTCCTGCCTTTTTACGGCGTTGTTTATATTATTATATCAATTTTCCAAAACAGGAAGATCTTATTAAGATTATAAATGCAAAATTTAATAAGGAAGAAAATGACATGATGGTAAAGAATGCTGTTTTGTTGTTTCTCGATATAAGAAAAAAGGTTGAGACACAGTTTGCCGAAAACGAAAAAAAACCTTCTACAAGCGAATTACTGGAATGGTTTGAGGTTATCGAACATTGCCGTAGCCTGGACAAGGAAGGCAAGCTTGATCAAAATAAAAAACTTTTATTAGATACAATTGAAAACTACAATTTAGCGGATTTTGATAATTTAAAAATCCCGTTCCAGCAGGTATTGCTGAAAACATGGGAATCAAATCAATTGTTTCCAGCGAAGTAACCATGAATGAGCCATTGACAGGGATATTGCCTTTGTACCATTTTTTTGACCGGTTGCGTCAAAATGAATTTCCGTTGGGAATTGGCGAATATGAAAGGTTGCTGACTGCTTTATCAACAAATTTCGGGATTAGTGTTGCCGGTTATAAAACGATACTTACCAGTCTCAACAGCAACACTGCTTTAAGTGACAGCAACACCGCTTATCCAAAAAGCTCTTTACTTCGCCTTTGTAAATTACTTTGGCTTAAACCCGGTCAAAGTATCAGGCTTTTTGAAGATATTTTTGAGGAAACTTATTTACTCGATTTTAAATACCTGGAAAACACAAACTCCAATACAATTAATAAAGAAAATGAAGTAAAGAAAACAGTTGATAAACACCCGTTTCCCAAAAGAAATGAGAAGGATCAAAACCATGAGGGGCAAGACCTTGCGCTTCCAGCAGAAAAAAGTTCGCAGGATATACCCTCCGGCACAATTGATAATAGCCCCGTTACCGTACGGATTGCTTTAGGTGAAAATGCTTCGAATAATTTTTCACTGGATCAGGAGAAAGAAATTGAAAAAAGTAAATTTCTTTTTACGCAAAATTATTTTCCTATTGACAATAGAAAAACACAACAAAACCTCAGGGCGTTCCCTGCCTTTCGCCATGTAATTAATTCTATGGAAATGGATGTGGATGCCACCATCAATAAAATGGTTGAAAAAGGCTTTTTTAATGAAGTGGTTTTTAAGAAACAAAAAAAAAGTATTTCCAACCTTTTATTATTGATCGATCATGAAGGTTCAATGGTTGCATTCAACCAGCTATCGAAAAGAATCCTTACAGAAATGGAAGGGGCACTTTTACCCGTCAAAAAAATAAAAAACCCAACCCTCCAAACCTTTTATTTCTATAATGTTTGGGGAAACTACCTGTATAAAAACAAAACGCATACCCAATACATAGAGTTCAATAAAGTAACAGGATTTCTAAAAAACAAACAGGCCAATATTATTATTATCAGTGATGCCGGTGCGGCAAAGGGCACCTATAATACTTCCCGCATAAATATCACAACAAAACTTTTGCTCGAATTAAAAAACTGTACCAGTAAAATTGCATGGCTAAATCCAATGCCGGCCGAAAGGTGGAAAAACACTTCTGCAGAGGAGATATCAAAAACAGTAACGATGTTTGAAGCAAATGAAAATGGTATTAAAAATGCTGTCAACCTGATGAAAGGCAGCAATATTAAATTGGTCAAACTTTAATGATGACCGACCGTGTATCAAATCAAAAAAAAATAGATAAGCTTCGTGCAAAAAGCGAAGACAGTTATATTTTTGCCTGCCAGGCTGCTGTTCCACTGGTGCTTACGCCCGACCTGCTATACCAGCTCTGGAACAATTTTAAACAATATCAATATAGTTTTGAACCCGGTGAAAATTACAAAATTTCACATATTGCGGTTTCTGACCTTATCCTTTCAGATTTTTGTTATGAGGTAGGATTTGAATTATACGAGATTGAAAAGCATGTCCGGGATATTTTGTTATCCGATCTTGATCTTGTGTTAGGAGAAAAAAGAAGGAATACGATTGCAACATTTTTATTAGACTATGCATTGCTTGAATTCAGGTACTCGCATCGAAAAAACCTTAAGGATATTCACCAGTTAACTGCTCAGTCAATATTGAATCCGGGGGAGATGGAGAAGCAGATTATTAATCGTATTAATTCGGCCAAAACCGATACGGAAAAAGTAAATTACCTGCTGTTACATCAAAGTCTTTTGCCAGTAGGATTTGAAAGTGACCTGGCTGAAATAAGCAGGAATGTAAACAGCGATTCTTTAAGCCCTGTATTGATTGAAGAAGAAAACCCTGGTGCAACAGGAGTATTAAATGTTACCCTTCCGGTTGGGCTAAAAAGCAAGATCAGAATAATTAACAAAACTAAGACCGTAACGGAAACACAAGGGAGGGCACCTTTAAAGGTAAGTGTAAGCAATGGTGATTTGTTTTATAGCAGCTATCCTGTAATGGTGGGGCACTATATGAAGGACGGTATCATTGGCGCGGAAAAAACGATAGATAAATATTTTGGTAATATTTTAAGCAGGCGGCACCGGCTCAATCTGTATCCCGGGGAAATTGGTACCAGTCAAGTTCATTTAGATTTCAAAAACGAATTTAAAGGAACCGTGGTTGTTGGTCTCGGTGCCCCTGGCGAATTAAGTTCTTTCCAGCTTTCTCAAACAATTGAACATGGCTGTCTTCAATATATGCTGGAGTTAAGAAGACTCTCCATAGAGGAGAAAACTACAATTCCTCCTGGCGTAACCGGTATATCTGTATTACTTATCGGGAGTAGTTATGGTGGGCTCACCGTCGAAACTTCCGTGCGGTCAATAATACAGGGCCTACAAAATGCAATTAATAAGGCTGAAGCGTTTAAACCGGAAGAATTAATTATAATTGACAAAGTTGAGTTTGTGGAATTATTTGAAGACAAATGTCTTCAGTGCCTGCAAAGTTTAAAGATAATTGAAGCCGAAGAGAATACCGGTTTCCCTATTTACGTAGCTGAAAAATCAATTAACAAATTGCCTGGCTCCGTTACAAGTATGCCTTTAGAAGATAAAGCTTATTGGTGGAGCAGTATAAGAATTGAAATGCATGCGGATATTGGTACAAGGGATAAAAAGGAAACCCATGTTTTACGTTTCTCCGGCAACATGGGAAATGAAGGAGTAGAACAACATCAAATAAATATCAGTCCCGAAATCATAAATCCTTTATTGGAAGAAACGTCAACCAACAATAATTGGAACCCGGCACTGGCTAAAACGATTTTTGAATTATTAATACCCAATGATTTAAAGGATGTAATAAAAAGGGTATCTAATATTCTGTTGATATTAGATGCTGCTTCAGCAACCTATCCCTGGGAGCTTTTACAGGATACTTCTACAAATGCCATACCCCTTAGCTGCAAAGGAGGTATGATACGCCAGCTTACCTTAGATAATTACCGCATCAAAATACAAACTGTTTTAGAAAACAAAGCGTTGATAATAGGTGACCCTATATTGAGTGGTTTTGCTTCGCAGGTTCCGGGGGCGGTAAAAGAAGCCAACCTGGTGGCGGAGCTGCTGAAAAATGCTGGGTATGAGATGCCCAACAATTGTATAAATAAAGCATCTACGGAAATTATTAAGGCGTTATTTTCATACGACTATAAAATTATACATCTTTCGGGCAAAGGAGTATTTAATAGAGATCCGGATAAACCTTCGGGTATGGTGATAGGGAATAATATCTTTTTAACAGCACAGGAAATATCCCAAATGGGAACCGTGCCCGAGCTGGTCTTTATCAACTGTTGTTATTCAGGTAGTATACATGCTGATATAGGGGCGGAATCTGCAAACCCGAATAAGTTGGCTGCTAATATGGGCGTGGAGCTAATCAGGAATGGAGTAAAGGCCCTGGTTGTAGCGGGCTGGGCAATTGATGATGCGGCCGCTGTATATTTTACCGATATTTTTTATCAAAATTTATTGGCCGGTTTAAATTTCGGCGAATCAATAAAAGAAGCCCGGTTAAAAACATTTAACCGCTATCCAAATAACAATACCTGGGGGGCATACCAGTGTTACGGCGATCCATTTTATAGTCCGCTTAATCAAAAGAATAAAAATGATACGGAAGATGAGAAATATAAAAAGCCTTTTAAATTAAATTATGTTCATCCATTAGAAACAACCTCAAATTTTGTTGGACAAGAACTATTGCTTGATGAATTAATGCAATGGTGGCAGGAATCTGTTTCAACTATCCATATTCATAGCTACCTGGGAAAGAAGCGCATAGGAAAAACAGCTGTGGTTGCCAGCTTTTTGACCAGTCTTTCGGAAGATGAATTAAAAGGGAACGTCCTGGTATGGTCATTTAGTAAAAATGCCGATATCGGAGAATTTCTGAAAGCAGCTTCTCTTGTTTTTGCCGATGAAGAACCAATAAGTTTTGATGGGATAGTTGAAAAACTGGAATTGGCTTTAAAATTTGAAAATAACCAGAACCTGGTTGTTTTAGACAGGCTTGATGTACTTCAACCAATTGAAACAGAGAGCAAAAAAAATATCGTAGCAGGCAAACAAGACGAACAGCTATTTAACCAATTAGAACAATTATTGCAAAGTATTGCTTCGGGATTGGGTAATACAAAAGCAATCATTACCTCGAGGTACCAACTTCCGTGGTTAACAAAATGGGAAGGTGCCGGCTATACAACACATGATTTGGATCTCATAGAAAGTAAACGGGAGCAATCACCCGAAGCAAGTTCTCCGGAATTGGTGTACGATATTTACCTCAGTTACGCACAAATTGATAATGTAGCTTTTCCCGGCCGGGCGCAGGGTTGGATAGGGGAGTTTTACGACGCCCTTAAACGATCACTGGACCTGCGGTATGGAAGTCGGGATATGGTTAAGATTTGGTGGACCAGTGAAAAAATAGACGGTGGTGTTTTATTTGACAAATCGGTTGAAGAAGCGATAATTAAATCGAAAATCATGATCTGCTTTATCTCACCCGTGTATCTTGCTTCTGAATATTGCCAAAAGGAGCTTGATTTTTTTTACAAAAAAGCAGCAACTGAAAAAAACGGTTTACTCGTTGGCAACCGTTCCCGTATAGTCAAAATATTACTCAATAATATTCCATACAAAAAACTGCCATTAGAACTAAACGCCACCAGTGGGTTTCCATTCCATGATGCAAAATCAGCAGAAGATTTTGGAGATCCGGTTGATACCCTTTCCACTGAGTTCAGAAATAAAGTACAAGAGGTAAGAGATGCCGTGTTTACAATATTAAATGATTTTCAGAAAGAGGCTCCCCTGCCGGGTGAAGTGCCGAAAACATTGCTAAAAGAAAACCAGGAAAAAAACAAACCGTCAGAAAAAAATTTGCAAATAATAAAAATCTTCATTGCATCTGCATCAGAACTTAAAGAGGATACAAATGAAATTATGCAATTTTTGAGCTTTGAAAATAGCCGTCTTCATGAGGAGGGCGTTTATTTGGAAATTATTAAATGGGAAGAGGGTCTTGAAAAGACAAGTAAAACCATGATGCAGGATGAATTCAATAAGGCTTTAAAAAAATGTGATATCTATCTCTCTTTGTTTTTTACTAAAGTCGGCAAATATTCTGCTGAGGAATTTGATATGGCATTTGCCTATTTTAAAGAAACCGGCAAACCATTTATGTACACTTATTTCAAGGACGCCCCAATTAATACAGAACAAATCAATAATGATATAAATAGCCTCCTCCAATTCAAAAAAAAGCTTAACGAACTTGGGCATTTTTATACCACTTATAAAAACATTGATGATCTGAAATCAAATTTCTCATACCAACTTCAAAAAATTATAGAGAAGGAAAAGGCTATTTTAATTCCGGATCCAATAGCTAATTTCAAAGCTGCCGTAAAAAAACTTTATGGCGAAAAAGAAATTACCGTGGCAGGCGACCTGCAAAAAAACCGCTGGGGAGGTAAGGCTGAACGTAATGGACGAGTTATTAAAGCCAGTGTAAACGAGAAAGGGTTTAGAAATTTTCAAATAAAAGTCACGATTGAGTCGCCGGAACGGCCCAGGGCAAATCGCAAACAACAGGTAGCCTTCTTTTTGCACGATACATTTCCGAATGAAATAAAGTACGCAACCATGTTGAATAGCGAAGCAGAGATAGAACTGGAAGCTTATGAAGCATTTACGATAGGTGCATATTTGGAATACGGCACTGAACTGGAGCTTGATTTAAATATGCAACCGGGTTATCCCAAAGAATTTTATTACAAAGACGTTTCAGAAAATTTCAAAAAAGAGGTGGAAGGTTTATATCAATCAAGAAAAATTGTAGTTAAAGACGATTTGCAAAAAAACCGATGGGGAGGAAAAAATACATTAAATGAAAAAGTATTGTCCGCAAAGGTTTCTGAAGGATTATCTGGCCACTTTAAAGTTGAATTCAGTATTGCTTCGGTAAATGAAAAGCCTTTTATGGGTGATGTGGCTTTCTTTTTACATGATAGTTTTGCAAACCAGGTTGTATATAGAAAATCAATTGACGGCATGGCAAAAATTACTGTAACGGCGTATGAAGCTTTTACTGTTGGGGCATATATTACGGATGGCACTATTTTGGAACTTGATCTGCAGCAGATAAAGGGCTTACCCAAAAAAATTTATTATTCAGAGGAGATGATTGGATCAGACGGTTTTTATACAGAATACGGAATTAGAAATTTTGTAAAGGCCGCAATAAAAGAAAGCAATCACGACTATGTGATAAACTCCCTGTTGATATTTAAAACTAGGGAGCAACATACATGGCTTGTATCAACTCCGCTTAGCACCTACGTTCTTTTAGATGATAGTGATACAAGGAAGGAGAACAACTTAATACAAACCTATTTCGATAAAGCTAAAACACTTCCGCTTAAGTTTAGGGATTCGGGCAAAGAAAAAAGATCAAAGGTTGTGAAGTTTGCGGCCCAGGATACCTGGTGGTATTATAGTAAAAAATTATTTCCAACAACTGAAAGTTTAAAAAAGGGGGTTGAGGTGTTGCTTTATCTGCCATCCTAAAAATTAAAGTAAACTAGCTTTCTATACTACGCCACATTATGTTTTCAAATTAGTATCCATCCAACGTGAAAGAGTAACTATTTTTTTGTGAGATTGAATATATTCAATTACGGCATAGTGCTTAACGCGATTTGTTAAAGATACAATCGTGGTAGACTTTGATGCAAATAGTCTTTTGATCGGAGTCGGGTTGCTGCTAACGTGACGCATTTGCGAAGTACTGGAATTCGATGTTGGTTAAGCCCGGTACCGATGCAAAATTGAAAAACATAAGGTGTCTTTAGTTTTTTATTTGCATGATCGTAATGCGGGTATGGCAAGCAAAAATTGCAAAATTTGGTATTTCCCCAAGGTATTTTATATAATAAGGAAAAAGACACAGTTCAAACTTTGAAAGTCAATTCGTTATTCCTCGAAATCGCAGCGCTGGCAAGGGTTGTAGGAAAAAAAAGAAAGTGGTTACCTAATCAAAAGTAACCATTTATCGCAACGAGTTACTGCGTTAGGGTCCTGACTATGTTTGTAAACCCCTGTAAAATCAAGTGTTTCGATAATTCAAATTTTCCGGTGAAACAAAAATGAGGTAACCGTTTTCATTTTGAACGGTTCGAAAACACAAATTTAAGGGTTCAGTTTAAAATGTATCAATTAATTTTATTAAAACAAGGATCGGATATTTTAAACCCGTTTTCTTGAGTTTGGTTAGTTCACCAGGGCTTGACAGAATACCTCCTTGAAGTCTGACATCATACCTTCTGGTCTTTGCTCGGCACGTGTTTTATGCTGCGGCCTATCTGGTAGTCAATAATTGTTTCAATACAATTTTTATGTTTTAAAATAATGCTTAGTTCGCTTTTCCCGGCTTGCGACCAGCATCCTCAGAGAATCTCTGACGAAGGAATCAGGTGCTTTACAGTTGCAACAAAAAAGCGTGGTAAATTATTTTAATCAAGAACTCTTTTTTGTCGGCAAATATTGTTGCTCGTTATTCAAAATCAATATGCTTCTCACTATTAAAAATGGATACCAGGAGATTCACCCTTCTGGATTTTTTTCCGATCGAAGGAAAGACCTGCCAAGTGATAAAACTGATAATAAAATTACCACCGCTACTCCTATCGTTAATAAGATCTTAGATGTGGTAAAATTTTTAGAAAAGAAACCATCTTTTTTTGGAGTACGGTTTTGATCATGTGTGCTTCGGCTAGAGCCATCCCGGACTTTCACATGTAATATATAGGCATTGGTATGAAGTGGTTTGTAATTTGTTTGAGCAGGATCAAAATATGAAAAAGAGCTAGGTGGAATGGTATAATCACCTTCTTTATTGACAGAAAAAAAATAGGTGATTTTTTTTATTCCCTTTGCGTAAAAGTCTTGCTCGTCGTAATTGTCTTTACTTTCTATGTTTTCTACTACAAAGCCAGATGGCCAATTTATTTTTGGTGTGTCTGTAATTGGTGAATAGCCTCTTCCGGTTAACGTCAGTTCCAGTTTATTAATTTCACCGACCAAGAACTCCGGTTTTGCTATGCTGTCACGCAACATAAATTGTCCTACTGTTCCACCAAATCCTGGTAGCTGATCAGTTGGTAAATGATGTATTTCTAAAATAACAGGCTCACTTTTCAGGATAATTTTTTGAACGATCTTCGGCATGCTTTCTTCCTCATCTATCTGGTCCAGTAGCTCATCAAGGGTATTTGTTTTTGCTGCTGTTTGCTTCGTTCGTCGAATGAATTGAACGGCACAGTTGACCTCCATAGAACTTAATGTTAGCTTTCCGGTTGTAAAAGGAACGAGTAGAATTTCATACAATGTTCTTACCCTATAGAACTTATTTCGGAAATATTCAACCGCATCATCATCGGTTGGCTGACGCATTTTAAAAGAGTAAAAGCCCGTAAACGAAGGCATTTGATAAATACTTGTTTCATCTACCAGTCGTGAATACATTTTATAAGTTACTAACACGAGGTCATTTTGATAGTACTCCTTTTTATCAGTTGATACCGTGACGAAGGCATTCTCATTGATCTTTTTCACAGGATCTTCCCCTGGCAAGAGAGAATATTCGTAATTAAAAGAATTGCTTGCATTGGCCTTGGTTTGATGTATGAAAGTGTCCTGTACATGGGCAGGAACAGCCCTTGGTGCATTGTCACCATGCCCACCAAAAGCCTTGCTCATTGTATTAGTAACTACAATTGTGATAAAGGCAAACCCTACAAAAATTTTGAAAGTTACAAGTGTCATTTATCTAAATATAATGTCTGCAGGCAATAATGGTAAAGCGTGTAATTGAAACAGAAGCCATAATGATGACAGGTAAAATATAATTTTTTTAATGAATTTATTACTTAAATTAGAATTCAATTTTGGATATCTCTCTCAATCTAATTTATTTATGAGAAAAATTATACCACTGGTATATTTTGTGGTTCAGTTTGGCTGCATTCAAAAATGCACTTGCCAGGATATAATTTATTCAGAATCTGAAAAAACCCCAGGTAAAATCACCGAGATCGCTTCTGATGTGATTAAATATTCAAATTCAGAAAACCCTGCGGTCATCAATACAGTTTCAAAAGAAAAGGTTGCTTTTATTTTTAACAGTTCGGGCCACTATTATGTAGTGGATAATAAAAACCCGGCGAAGCCCGCTGCTCAGTTTCTTCAAAGCAACAATACCTTTCCGGCTTCAGACATGATCCTTACCAGTTATGGAACAAAGCTGAGTTGCGAGATAGAGAAAGAAGAGGACGGTCGTATTTTTTACGCTCGAAATGATAGTGTTTCTAATATTCAAATTACTTCGGTAACACTGGTCATTTACAAAAACGGAAACCATAAGATATATACTGATGATTTCAACCAACTACGGACAATACTGAGGATAAATGAGACTAAACAATTTGATGGAAACATAGAAAATTCTACAACGGGTCTCGTAATAAAAAGCACAGTTGACAGTAATGTTGCAAAGCATGCAACTGATAACAGGGAGATCATCAAAAACATGGATTCGGATGGAGAATTGGATATTGATTACGATGAGTATGAAAAACGATCTATGCAGAAAACAAGTGACTTGAGCAGTTACCTTAAAATACTTTGTGATAAAAGCACCGTTTATGACAGAGCAGAAAAGGCAATCAACCAGGCTTGTATGCTTTTTATCAACGAAGATGCAATGGTTTCCGTTTCTTCAAAAAACACAAAAGCAATAGCGAGGTATAAAATTCGAAGTTATCTGACTAAGCTAAAACTCATCAAGTATGATAAGGTAGATATTGAATGGACTAAAATTCAATATATAAGTAAACTGAGAAAAGGACCGGATGGTAACTACTATGGGGTGATTAGTTTTGAGCAAACATTCAGGGGATATATTGACAACAGGATGGTATATGGAGACGTTACCAGGAAGAACATTGAAATAATATTGATAGAATACAAAAAGTCAGTAGAAGGTAAAACGAAATCATCCTGGGATGTGTTACTATCTGATATCGGCATCATCGAAACAAAAAATAGCCTTTAATCCGGCATGCCAACAAATTATCCCATATTGCTGATTTTAATCTTGTTTTCCTGTAAAACACTAAAAGCGCAGCAATGGAATGGGAACAGTATTTTTGATGAGCGTCGTTTCCTTTTTGAAGTTAAGCAGATAGATGAATTCTTCGAACGCTTTAATAATGATAAACGCTCGTTTATTAAACGCAATATCGGTAAGTATTATCCTGGAATAAAAATCGACAGGCCCTCTCTTCTCCGAACATTATTTGATAAGGAAAGCAAGCAAATTGTACCAGCAAGTAAAAAAGAATTTATAAAAGATGTAACTGATCCAAATGATCCGCTTTTTTTAAAATTTTATAAGCCCGGCTGGTGGGCAGAAGCATCTTGTATTTTTACTTACAACAATAAACCAGTGTCAGCTAAGGTGATGCTTGTAATTGAAACAGATTCTTCCAGGGCTTCAAAATGGGTGATCAAAAGGGTTCAATGTAATGAAGTAAAACAGTACACAGGAAACATACTATTTCCAAACCGGCAGAACCCGGCAAAATTTCTTAGTCCCATGAGCCACGCTACTAATTTTATTGCATTAGCAAGAGCTTTTGATGATAAAGCCAATATCGGTTCTTACATTACCGATGATTGCCGTTCCGACAATTCGTCTGTATCGTTCATGCAGGCTTTAATTACTGGCCAATTAACTTTCCGGTACATAAATTCGATAAAATATTATTTTTCTCAAATCCCTGGTTGGAGATTTACCGTTGCGTCTTGCGTGAGAACTGACTCTGTCAATTCAGGATGGCTTGTGACTGATATGGTGAACGTACAAAACAAGTGAAACGGAATAATTTTTTGCCATGGATTTTTCTGATGATTATTTGTGATAAAACGCATGAGCAGGAAGCACCTATTTCTTAATAAACCTATAGAATTAAAATGAGCTATTTGAAACTATTAAAGTTCTCATTCCTCTTATCCGTTTGGATTGCGCCTGCCAGTGTACTTTCCCAGGATACTGTTACTGCGAAAGATGCCGCGGAAATTAGTTACAGGGCCGAACTGATTATTCATGAATATAATGACCTGTTGAATATTATTTCAAGCGGGCAAACGGATATAAAAGAAACCAAAGATCTTATTGAAAATAGTTATAGCAGCAGCAGGAATAAAATATTTTTTGATTCGCTGGTTATGGTGGAAGACGATCTTAACCCGGCTATGAAAACTGCTGCGAATACTAAAGACATCCCGGTATCCGGTTACCTAAACAATTTTGACTTGTTCTATACAAAAAGTGATACACCTTCTATTAAATTCTCCGATTTAAAAATTTCCAATATTAAGAAAGGTGAATACCTCTATATTAAAGTTTACTTTGTTTCTACTTTCAAAAACAAAAGTCTTGTCAAGGATTCGGATTATACAGAAATCAGCCGTACCGCGGAAATTCGCTTCTCAAAAATGTTGAATAAATGGGCTGGAACAATCATGCACATTGGCTTTGCAACAAATCATGATCCTGCTACTGATACTATCAACGATATAAAGATAGCATATGCATCAAATGAGCCTGGAAATACCGAGCCCATTAATATTGATTCTTTAGGCGATGCAGGTGTAAAAACTTTTGAGGAAAAGATTAAGGACACGGAACGGAAAAAACAAGTGGAGACTTTCAGACAGGAAATGAAAGTGTATGACCTGCTGATAGAACGGGGAGATAAGTTTCTTTTGAGTGGGGAATATGCATCGGCATCCAAAATATTTTTAGAAGCGCAGGAACTAAAACCCTATGAAATATATCCAAAAATTAAGTTGGCTCAAATAAGAAAGCAGACAGACCAGGCGGCAATAAGTTCTGTTGAGTTGTTCAACCAGTTCATCACGAAAGCTAAAAATTCCGAAAATGCGAGAATGTATGAACAAGCCAAGGGATATTATTTAGACGCTTTTTCACAGAAACCTGACGAAGCTCCAAAGTATGCTGAGCACTTAAAAGAACTGAATCAAAAGATCAGGATAATTGCAGAATTGGAGGAGAAATATATTTCGGGGCTATACAAAGAAGCTATCAAAGATTACGAAACAGCAATAAAAAGGGACAATACCAACTCAGACTATTTTCTTGGCCGAGCAAAATGTTACGACAAAATAAATGATTACGCAAGAGCGCTGAAGGATTATTCACGTGCTATCGACCTGGATAACAATAATCTTGAAGCTATCCGTTTACGTGCAGATATTTATAAAAGAAACAATGAACCTTTCAAAGCGCTTGCAGACTACAAAATTTACCTAACGGTCGACAAGTCAAACGTGGACATCTACTCGGAATTATCGGACATTCATGTATCGACAAACAACCTTAAAGCAGCGGTGGAAGACCTCGAAAATGCCCTAAAGGTTGCTCCCAATTCTTCGAAACTATATTACAAAAAAGGACTGTTGCATCTAAACCAAAAAGATTACGGTAACGCACTGCAAGCATTCAATTCCTGTGTTGAACTTGATAGCAGTAATGCGGTTTTCTTTTACCACAGGGCTGAGTGTAAACTTTTTTCTTCCAGGAGAGGAGATGCCATTCGTGATTTCATCACCGCACAAAAATTAAAGCTCGACAGCAATAGATTAAATAACGTGTTTCAATATGCAGCCACGTTTTATGACCGAGCGCAACAACATATGCAGGCAAAGAACCTCGATTCAGCCATGGACTTGATCAGTGATGCGATACTGCTAAGTCCCGGAAGTCCTTCCTACCGGTTTTCCAGGGCGGAATTCTATTACAGCCAAAGCAAATACAAAGAGGCGATATCAAATTTTGACCAGGCTATCGGTTTAGATACCAAATACCAGCAGGCTTTTTATAAAAGAGGTCTTTGCTATTACGTGATTAATGAGTTTTCGTTGGCCGCTGAAAGCTTAAACACTGCAGTAGTATTGAATCCTCAGGATGTTTTAGCGTTAAAAAGTCTTGGTGACTCATACTTTCAACAGGGAGAGTATCAAAATACCATCGTTAGACTTGAAAATTGCGTTAGCTTAATAAACTCGAAGAAAAGTAATGTCCCGGAATTTTTACCTGAAGTTTATAATATATTAGGCACTTGCTATTTAAAAATTGGCAGCTATGATAAAGCGGTTGAAAATACTAAAAATGCCATCCGGATAAAGAATGATTATGCAGAAGCATATTTCAATCGCGGATACGCTTATTATAGAAATGGTCGCCTGGATTTAGCTGTGGAGGATATTCTAAAAGCGCTTTCATTTGAAAGACATCTCTTGTGGAATTACACCCTTGCCAAAATATATTTCAGCCAGGGGCAATATCTGAACGCAGTCAAATATTATGACTATACGATAAAGGAGGATTCCTCCTCTGAGTTGACCGGCATTTTTTATGAGCGTGGTCTCTGCAATTTCAAACTTCTAAATTACGCCTCTGCCCTACCCGACTTTTTGGCTTCAATAGAATCCGGCATGGAATCAAATTATATTGAATTCAACAATCAATTGGGTAGTATTTATTTAAATCTCAATAAGTATGACAGTGCAAAAATTTCTTTCACCAAATCTCTTCTGAAAGACTCCACAGATCTTAATACGATTTATGGGATAGCATCCACTAATTATTTACAAAATAATATCAATGAAGCGCTGGTGTGGTTTGAAAAGCTCTTTAAAAACAAGTCATTTAACGCGAATGTAATTAAGAAAGACAAGTTGATTTTGAACATAAGAGATGACAAAAATTTCAAAGCGTTGATGAAAAAATACAATTGAAACACGTAAGTGCTTTGCTTCCTGCCACAAATAATTCTGATTTTTTCGGTTCCATGTTTACCCGCTGTTGTTGATTTCGACAAATAAACACGGGCGTGATTGAAAGTGTTGATCCTTGCCTTTAAAAATGCTTCACAGCAAAGGAGGTGGTTGCGAGGCAGCTTTTAAAAAAGGGGCACAAGTGTGATTGCATCTAAAGAACCCAATCATAAAGCCTTTAGACTTAATCGCCATTTTACATATAGCGAAGCCTGGCAATCTTCGAGAGGCAAATATTAAAAATCCATAACACTATGAAGAACAAAAAATATATATTATATTGTTAATCATTATTATTCATAAAAATAAAATCAATTTGTATGTCATTCAAAGCAAGACTTAAAATGGGAAGTTTAGACAACGTTGAGGTAATTGCCTGCAACTACAGCATGCACAGGGATGTAAATGAAAAGGGCAGACCTGCATCGCATGTTTATGGCGGCACCGTTGACCTGGTAATTAATTCAACCGACGACACCTCTGTTATCGAATCGATGGTAAACAACCAGCACAAACCAATCGATGGAACCATCACCTTTTTCAAGGATGATGAGGATGCGAAGATGAAGGAGTTAGCTTTTGAAAAAGGCTATGTAGTACGGTTTGCGGAAACCTTCGACACGGTAGGTGCAAAAGCGATGACCATTAGCTTTACGGTATCTGCCGAAAAATTAAAAATAGGCGGCGCCGAGCACAAAAATGAATGGCCGCAAAAATAAAATATACCGCTGGTTGAAGCACTAACATCCTTGTAAAGTGACACTATGCAAGCTCTTACAGGGATGTTTTAGGAGTTTCATAATAAAGTTAATACCCTGGAAAACTTCCGTTTTTACCTCGTTCATTAATATCAGAAGTATGGAATATTTAGTAGTTGCCGAAGTGGAAGTGGATGGAAACAAAATAGAGCATTTTACAAGTATTACGCTGAGCCAAAAATTCAACAGTCATCATGAGTTTACTATAAAACTAAATCATGATGTGCTGGAATCCATCGGTTCCTTCAGCATGGTGAACGCCCAGAAAAATATTGGTAAATCGACACTGATAAGATTGCAACAATTTGATGGTTCGGGAGAGCCTGCCTATGAATTCCGGGGAATCATTTGTGAAGTGCGCATGGAGCAATCAGGCAAAACAGCATCTGATATTGTACTTGTTGGATACAGCCCGACCATCTTACTTGAAAATGGCCAACACCTTTCCTCCTTTTATAAAAAAGATCTCAAAAAAATTGTGCAGAAAATTGCAAAGCCGCTGGATCAGATAGGTTGTGATGTAAAGATCAATCCACAATACAAAAATTCCATCACCTACATCTGCCAGTACAAAGAAAGTGGCTTCCATTTTCTTAATAGACTTTCTGCGGATTTTAGTGAGTTCTTTTTTTACGATGGTCAGGAACTCAATTTTGGTAAGCCTTCCTCCCAAAAAGAACTGGAGCTCACTTATGGGGAAGATATCAGCAGCATGCAGCTCGCTTTGCGTATACTCCCGATGAGCTTTTCAAAATATTCTTATAATTCTAAGGATGATAAGGTAATAAATTATGATGCACCTTCTTCTGTGGACGGTCTCGGCCAATATGCCAGTTACGTACTAAAGGAATCAAACAATGTATTTTCGGAACCGGTAAATTTACCCATCAAGCAAAGAGTGGAGAATAAAACCGACCTCGAAAACTTTGTAAAAAAACAGAAGGCCGCGATGGCAGCGAGGATGGAAGTATTGACTGGCACAAGCTTTAACCCTGCTGTTTGCATTGGAACCATTATTAATGTAAAAGTTTCCAAATTAGAGGACATGTCTTTTGTAAAAGAAGATTATGGAAAGTTTTTGGTAACGGCCGTTGATCATTATGTAACAGAAAATGGAAAATACTACAATAGTTTTGAAGCCATTCCTTCGGGCTTGGAAGTAATACCTGTTGACAATGTAATTACACCGATAGCAGAGCCGCAGATCGCCAATGTTAAAGACAACAAAGACCCTGACAACATGGGCCGGGTGCGTGTTCAAATGCTCTGGCAAAAAGATGATGAAATGACGGATTGGTTAAGAGTGATGACTCCTGATGCAGGTGGTGGAAAAGATGGTGCTAAAAATCGTGGGCTTGTAGTAGTGCCCGAACCGGGTGACCAGGTATTAATTTGCTTCAGGTACAATGATCCTGACCGGCCATTTATCATGGGCAGTATGTTTCATGGAAAGACTGGTGGAGGTGGTGGAAGTGGGAATAATACAAAGAGTTTGAACAGTAAAAGCGGGCATACCATTTCGCTGGATGATGGAAAGGGTGTAACGATAATTGATAAGTCTGGTGGAAATTTGATAGAAATTGACGGAACCAATGCTATTTCAATTACCTCCAAACTTAAAATAACTTTAAGCAACGGAAAGTCAAGCATTGAGATGGATGGAGACAAAATAACTATCTCTGCTGCCCATATAATTATTGATGGTTCGGCTGACGCCTCAATGAGTGGAGGCGACCATGGTTTCTCCGCAGAATCTGGCGGCGTGGTTGGTGTAAATGGAAAAAAGACCACTGTTTCAGGGTCTATAGAAGCTACCCTTACAGGTGCAAAAGCCATTGTAAGCGGCGACGCCGAAGCCACAGTAAATGGAGGCGGCAAAACTACGGTAAGTGCCGGAGGCAAAGTGGCTATTCAGGGCGCCATCGTAGCATTGAATTAATTTGATTAAGTTATCCATCAATCATGGCAGGCAAAGAAAGTAATCCCATACATCAACGCATCGAACTCCTTACTGAAAAGTGGGAAGTTGTTATAAAAAATCCCGATGTAAGTGTCGTGCGTATCAATGGAAGGGATAATGAAAAGGAAATGGTTGACACATTTTATACTTACCTATTGGGTGTGGATACTGACAATCATGATATTCCCATCATCTTTAACAGCGTTTATCATTCTGACGAGCAGTATTCAAAGGCATTGTTAGCCGAACTGGAAGAAATGATTGAAACATGGAATGATTCAGATAAAAGCAATGTTGATGTAATAATGGATCAACTGGATTGGAAACCCGACTACAATCTTAAAAAGTCCGGCAATCCTGCTTTTTTATTTATTCAGAATATTAATACCCTTGCCGCATTTCTCAAACTTCCTGAAGGTATCCACCTCGTTGCCATATTACGGGTATCTGTTTTGGATATAAAGGGAATGACCCGGTGGTTAAATTTTGTACTCAACGCAGGTGTGGTACCGAAGGTTAAATTGATGATAGACGATACCTTCTCTCATCCGCATTTTCAATCTTTCGCAGAAAATAACCCCGGTGAAGTAGCGACACTTGTTCCGGATCTCAATATGGATAAAGCCATGCAGCAGTTAGCTGCCATGGGCAACCCTAATGATCCTGGTGTGCAGTTCCGAAAGGCCTTCACTGCGTTGATGCAGGCCATAGAACAACGAAAGGAAAAAGATGCCGGCAAGTTTGGTGCGGAATGCATACAGATTGCGAATTCAAATCTCAAAACGAATCCGTACTGGATCGGCCAGGTAATTGCAGTGAATGCAGCCCTTGCCAATGACCAGGTGGGATACAGGAATTTCAAAAAGGCAATAGAATTCTCAACAAAAGGAGTTGAAGCTTCAGAGAAAGCAAAAGAGATTATACCTGATGAATATATCCACAGAAAATTCATTGCACAAGCGATAATGCTTAGAGGTTCGCTGTATGCTGCATCAAAAGAATGGATAAAAGCAATAGAGGATTTTACTGCCGCCGCAAACCATTACGTTTACACAAATGATATGATCCTTGCAATGGAAGCCTACCGCATGGCCGGCTATTCCTATAACAAGGCCGGCGACCGGGATGCCGCCTGCAATATCTTGACAGAAGCATTGGCCGTAAGCGGCACTATATCTCCTGACATGATCAGGTACACCACTTTTGCCGGAATCATTGAACACCTTTTTGAAATAAATAACCAAAAATATATCAGCAACCGGGACCTGGAGGAAATTGCAATTGAGGTGTATGGCGATGACTGGATGAGAGAAATAAAGAACTGGAAAAACCCGGACTATGATCAGGTGAGTACCCCGGAAAAGTCTATGGCATAACTGGTGAAAATAAACGGCACCATAATCAGTTGATGAAAAATAAACAGTAGTTTTTGAGGCAGGAAAAATAAAGGAAATTTCACTACACATGTATGGGCGATGTTACTCAAAATAGAAGGACCGCTTTACTGGCAGAACGTTCTGCGGCCCAGGCACAGAGGGCAGTTCAGCAAAACGCTGCTGCCGCTGCAACGCCACAGGCGCCTCAAAGTACTGTTGGGAAAGCCATCGGCGCAGCGAACACAGCTCTTAAAGTGTATGGTGATGTAATGGGTGCTTACGGAAAGGTAATGGGTTTTACAGGCGACCTTGCCGAAAAGGCTGTTGTTGCAGTATTCTCCAAATTAAGCTTTATGCAAGGGCTTGCCTGCCTTCCTGCATCTTCACAACTTGACCCTGTAATTGGAATTGATGTGCATTTAGTGATGATCCCGCCATCACCTTCTCCTATACCGATGCCTCATCCTTATATAGCAATGGTCTTTAATCCAAAGGATTTTGTTGCCTGTGCGGTAAATACGGTAACGGCAGCCATTCCGCCGCCGCCGCCTGAGAGCGCGGGTCTGCAACTGGCCTCTACTGTTGGTAATATGGCGAAGGGAATGATTATGGGTAAGCTGGGATTGAATGCAACAGTAAAACTTGGCGCTGTTACCCCACGAACGCATAGTGGCACTAAGAATAAAACCATCCCACATTTCCCAATGGGTGCAAGTTTTGCACCTACTCCCATTTTAAAGAATTCGGGTGAGGCTTTTTTCGGAGCTCTCCTCGTACTAGCGGATGGCGAGCCATTCTCCGCCATGATGCATTTAAATTATAACTGTTGGGATATCGGCATCAAAGCACTAACAAGGAAAGGTGGCAGCCCTGATGCCCAGCATCTTTATATGCCCACGGGTTTCATTATGGCGATCCCTTCGCATAATGTAATAGTGAGCCCGATACCAACTCCCATCAATCCAATTAAGGCGCTTACTAAAATGTTCAATTTTGGATTAGCTAAAATCTTACATGGAATTGCTAATAAACTTCCGCCAGGCTTGAGAAATGCGGCCCACAAAGCAATATGCCATGTAACCGGTCATCCGGTTGATGTAGTAAGTGGTATGCTGTTCACAGATGAGGAGGATTTTTCATTGCCGGGTGTAATACCATTATCATGGGAAAGAACCTGGTACAGTGACAGTGATTATAAAGGAACGCTAGGGTTTGGTTGGTACCATAGCTATGATGTTGCATTCTCTATCGATCAAAATAATAACCAGGCAGTTTATAGAATGAATGATGGAAGGGGTGTAATATTTGAACTGCCATCCCCGGGGAAATTTACATTTGATCGTACCAACAAACTTTTCCTGCATTGTCATCCTGAAGGAAAATTTTATTACATCACAGACAGGGACGGGTTGATCTATCGTTTTACTGATACAATTTATAAAGACCAATACAACAAAGCGGGAGGCCAGCTTTTAAAGAGCATATCAAATACAAATGGCTACGCAATTCGTTTTGAATATAGCTACGATGGTTATCTAATTAAAATAATTGACAGTGCGGGAAGGACTCTTACTGTTGAAAATGATAGTGCAGGCCGCATAATCAATATTATTGCGCCACATCCATCTGACCCGAACAACACATTTACTATAGCACACTATAAGTACGATGCCTTCGGTAATATGATCTGTCATATTGATGCGCTTGGGCAGCAAATGAAGTTCGAATATGAAAATCATTTATTGGTAAAAGAAACATGGCGCAATGGTCATCAATGGTATTTTAGATATGATGGCAAATCCACCGGTGCAAAATGCATCCATACCTGGGGTGATGACGATATCTACAATCACAAACTTACTTATACAGAAGGATGCACAGTGGTGCAAAACAGTTTGGGACATACTACTACTTACTACCATAAGAATGGATTACCATACATAAAGCTCGATGGCAATGGTGCGGAATGGCAATACCGTTATAATCGTTTTAATGAGTTAGAATGGGAAACAGATCCTTTGGGCAACCAGCAAAACTTTTCGCATGATGATTGGGGGAATATGATTACTGCCACTGATCCGGGAGGTGGCTTTAACAGCACAGAATATTTTCATCCAAAATTTCCCTTGCTGGCTACTGAAGCAACCGATGCATCTGGAGGTAAATGGAAATGGGAATACGATGAGAGCGCCAATCTTGTTGCAAGGGTAAACCCGCTTGGAGCAAAAACAAAATATGAGTATGAGGATGGGTTACTTATAAAAATAGTTAATGCCGCGGAAGCAATCACAAAACTGCAATACGATAGAGACCAGAATTTAATTGCAATTGAAACAGATGACAAGGCCATTACGCAATACATGTATGATGAGCTTGGCAATTGTACTTCGATTACCAACCCGAATAGCGTAAAGCAAAGACGGTCCTTCGATTTAAAAAGCCGTATTGAAAAAGTAAATGATTTTGACGGTAATGTAATTACCCTGGAATATGACGGCATAGATAACGTAATACGCTACGTTGATAAACAAAAAGAAGTGGCATATACATACCGCGGTTTATGGAAACTTACCAGCCGCACGGAAGCTGGCGCCACCATTGTTTTTAAATACGATACGGAGGAACAACTAATAAGAATTATTAATGAACATAGCCTGCCTTACCGCTTTCAGCTAGACCCTGCGGGAAATGTAGTGGAAGAAATTGGTTTTGATGATATAACAAGAAGATATGAACGCAATCCCGCAGGATGGGTAACACAAGTAAACAGGCCTGCCGGAAAATTTACCAAATATGGCTATGATGCGTGTGGCCGTGTAACAGAAGTTTTGTACAGCGATGACAAAAAAGAAACATACACTTATAGCCCGGATGGTGAATTGATCCAGGCAGTAAACGAATCTGCTACTGTGCAGTTTGAGAGAAATGTGATGGGTGATATTTTAAAAGAAACGGTGAATGAAGAATGGATACAAAGTGAATATGATGTATTCAGTAACAGGATAAAAATAACCAGCAGCCTGGGGGCAAACATTACACACGCTTACAACAAAATGGGCGATGTATTGCAAATGGAAGCTAATGGCTGGCAGGCAAAATTTGAGCATGATAAATTGGGCCTTGAAACAAACCGTTTATTGCCGGGCGGTATCAACAGCAGTTGGCAAAGAGATGGTATCGGAAGGCCTATTATACAAACCATTGGGCATACATCAGGTAATAGTTTTAGTACCAAAAAAAGAAAACAATACCAGTGGGATGTAAATGACCGCTTGAAACAAATAAAAGACGAAAAGGGTATTACCAAATTTGAACATGATCGTTGGAGTAATCTTGCTAAAACCGTTTTCCCGAATGGCGAAGAACAACTTCGGAACCCTGACGCGGTAGGCAACCTGTTTAAAACCAGTGATCGCAAGGACCGTGTATATGCCAACGGCGGCCAGTTAAAAAAAGGAAATGGATGGGAATACAATTATGATGCTGAAGGAAATTTAGTTGACAAAAAACATATTGGTGGAGATGTGTGGAAGTATGAGTGGAACGATGCCGGAATCCTTGTCAAAGTGGTAAGGCCAGATAAAGAAGAAGTTAAGTTTACCTATGATGCGCTTGGCAGAAGATTAAGCAAACAATATAAAAACACAATTACTAAATTTGTTTGGGATGGTAATGTACCATTGCACGAATGGAAAGAACATGCAATAACAGGACAAAAGCTTAGTGATATAAATGTTGATAGTAACAGCATTGTCACTTGGCTATTTGATGTAAATAGCTTTGCTCCTACCTGTAAAATAAAAGGTGATAAACAATATAGCATTGTTAGCGACCACTTGGGCACACCCTGCCAGATGTATAATGAGGATGGTGTTTTATTTTGGGAATGTGAATTGGACAGCTACGGTAAATTGCGCATGGAAAAAGGCGAATTAGGTAGTTGCCCTTTTAGATACCAAGGGCAGTATGAAGATGGGGAGACGGAATTGTACTATAACAGGTTGAGATATTTTTTAGCAGCTGAAAGTATATATATAAGTCAGGATCCTATTCGGTTAAGGAGTGGTGCACTAAATATATATAGTTATTGCAAAGACATAAACGTTTACATTGATCCTTTAGGTCTCGCAACTGCTACTTACACCGCAAAATCTGATCAGCATGTAAAAGATAGTAAACATGATCCAAATTCTCCCATGAAAAAAGGTAAGAGTAAATTTTCTCCGGGAGAAGGAGGCCAAAAATTCACAGATGAAGTGATTAATCATCCTAATGTTAGAGTTACACCTCAATCAGATGGTAGAACCAGGTATGAAGTAGATGACATGGGCAGGCAAACTGGAACCGGCCGGGCCATAGGAGGTGATGGGTTTGTTATGCAAGGGCCGCCTGTGAGGGGAGGCACAGTGGTGGTCGAAGGTAATAATCCACCTGGCACACACAGCCCTGGCGATGTTGTTACACAATTTCCTAAATAAATTAACATGTAAGTAATGAATGTCGAACAATTAATCAAGAATGGCCTGAAGAAAGGCTCAGATGCCGTTGACTATTCTCCCGCCTTTACAGCATACGCAAAAACTATAGCTAATACATTAAGTAATTCGCTCGATGTCAAAACTTATCATAGCGATGATATGAATTATTCTCATGCGCAAATAATTTTTTTGTTCCTTGATTTAAAATTTAATTTAATATCTTTTGAAACAGACGCCCAATACCAAGTTAAGATCTGGGTGAGTTCAATAGAAAACCTATATATTATAACTTTTTTTGAAAAGCTACAATCGCAACCAATAACTTGGAAAAGGGTTTTGTTTCCTCAAAATATAATTTTAGATAATTTAATAAACCGGATAGATGAGGTAATGCTAACTTTTTCCCTATCTAAATTCCCATCTGAAAAAGAAAATTTATCGGCTGAAGGATATTATACAGAATTGGATAATCTTCCTGCAACACTTTTTCAATTTTTCTTTTCTGAATTGGAGTAAACTCCCCTATCTGCGGCAGAATGGGGCGTCAATTTAGTGGTTTAGGCAAACTACAGTTCTTTGGTTCAGCTTATAAAGTGGAAGTCATGCGAAGCCTCACCAAATAATTTTCGATCATGCAGTAAAAAGTCTGTTAACATTTGGGATAATCTGTGTGATTTAATGACAAGCACTTATTTAATCACTAATCAAAAACCTAACACTCATGCCAACAATATCAGGAGTAGAAATCAGAACGGTTGCCGACATTTTCCAAACCCTTACACAATGCAGCAAGCAGGAAGCGGACCAAGCTGAGAAAATTGCTTGTCAATCTCCAAAAGCAATTGCAACATTGGCAAT
>JBDSAP010000160.1:0-43846 GCA_039922055.1 Ferruginibacter sp. | reverse complement strand
TAGCTTCTCCCCTATCCATTCAGCATATAATTTAGTAGATCCGTATTTGCCCTTGTATATAACTGTGCCTTTCATTTCATTTGAATATTATTGATGATAAAATTATTAATACCGGCTTACGCATTGCGAAGGCAACCCATTAATCAATCCGTCAGCAAAATAAACAACTAAGCTGATTATAAGCATGACGAAGAATGGATTTGCTATTGATCCTCGTCAGCATGTTACAGCCTCATTTAATTGTTATTTGCAGATCAACTATGAACAACGTTCTCGTTTTTGCCAACTTTACCCTAATGCAAACAGGCTGATGAAACCAACAGAATTCATTAAGTAAAACTATAAAACATGGAAACTTTAAATGAAAACATCCTTAATGTAACATTGCTGGAACCCCGCAAGAAGCACCCAACAATAATTGATCGCTTCGATGAATTGATATCCGGTGAAACACTTACCATTCATAATGACCACGATCCAAAGCCACTGTACTACCAGTTAATCGGGGAACGAGGGAATATATTTATTTGGGATTATCTGCAACAAGGGCCTGAGTGGTGGGTAGTGAATATCACGAAACGCCTAACTGGAGAGAGTGATGAAACACTTGGACAAATTGTGGCTAAGGATGTCCGTAAGGCTGAGATATTTAAAAAGTATGGACTCGACTTTTGTTGCGGTGGAAAGAAAACGGTAAAAGAAGCTTGTGGCGAAAAAGGATTGGACTCAACAAAAATTGAACAGGAGTTACAAACAGCGCATAAAAATCCAACTACACGTCCGTTACCTTATGGCGATTGGAGTCTTGATTTCCTGGCAGATTATATTGTAAACACACACCACAGCTATGTAAAAAAGACCTTGCCCAATCTAAGACAATATGCTGCGAAAGTTGCCGGTGTGCATGGCAGCCAGCATCCGGAGCTCCATCGCATCGCTCAACTGGTGGAAGAAATAAATACTGAATTATCATCTCATTTAGTGAAGGAAGAACAAGTATTGTTTCCTTATATTAAAGAGCTGGTAGCAGCCGCCAACAAATCCCAGCGCCCGCATGCCGCGGATTTTGGCACGATACAAAACCCCATCAACATGATGGAGATGGAACATGAGCTTGTTGGTAAAAGCCTGGAAGAAATAAGAGCTATCTCTAACAATTATGCCCTACCCGGAGATGCATGCGCCAGCTACAATTTGCTATACAGGCTACTTGATGAATTTGAATATGACCTGCACACGCATATTCATCTTGAAAATAATATCCTGTTTCCAAAGGCACTGAAACTCGAAGAAAATAACAGATCATGAAAAATTTGTCTCCTATAAAAAGGCACCCCGCCCTTGTCTCGTTTTCACGTGACCACCATTTTGGTTTATTACTGGTGTGGAAAATAAGACAGGGCCTGTCTAAAGCCGTAAATGCAGAACGTATTGCCAACTATGTATTGTATGCTTTCGAGAACGATCTGCGGCAGCATTTCAGCGAAGAAGAAAATTTGATGTTTAACAAACTCCCTGCCGGAGACCCTCTTCGTAAACAGGCCGAAAATGAACACACCGGCATTTACAGCCTGGTAGAAAAATTGCGCAGCGATAAAACAAACGAGCAATTGTTGACACAATTTGCTCAAAACCTACAAGACCATATTCGTTTTGAAGAAAGAATATTGTTTACATACATGCAGGAAAAATTGGGAGCGGCAGACCTTGAAACAATTGCAACTTATAATGGCACGGAGCCCGGTAATATAGATACCCGTTGGGAGGACTTGTTTTGGGAAAAGAAAATAACTCCCGTGTTTAAAACATAAAACGGATAGCCCGGGATTCAAAAGCTTTTGGGCATAATGACGTAAAAACCATTATGAGGTATCTGCAATACCACTAATAAAGATCTCCTCAAAATAATCAGCCCTTTAGATAATATAGATTCGCTGTAATTGTATTTACGCTACTGGATACAGTGTGCGTTTATTTTAGTAAACTCCTCGATAGCAAGGAATTTAAAAAATAGATGCGGATTTGGAAACGCTGGCTGTAGGGTATATATTTGAGTTAGCGGTCAGCTTAACAGACAACATTACACTATGACAAATTTCGAGTTAGAAGAAGAACTTAGACCGAATTTAAGTTCAGGCGAAAAACTTATTTGGACAGCAAAACCAAAGACAGGAGTTGTATTTAGAAGTTCTGATGCTTTTATGATTCCATTTAGTTTGCTTTGGGGTGGTTTTGCATTGTTTTGGGAGACAAGCGTAATTACAACAGATGCACCTTTTTTCTTTAAGCTTTGGGGAATTCCGTTTGTTTTAGTTGGACTTTATATGATTATCGGGCGTTTTTTTGTTGACGCAAAAAAAAGAGCAAATACTATTTATGGTTTAACATCAGACAGAATAATTATAAAATCTGGCATCTTTAGTAGGGACATAAAGTCACTAAACATAAGAACACTATCAGACATAACAATAAATCAAAAAGCAGATAATAGTGGGACAATAACTCTTGGACCGACAGACATAAGATATTCAATGATGCAAGGAATGGAATGGCCAGGAGCAAAGCAAGCACCAAGACTTGAATTCATTGAAGATGTAAAAAGTGTTTACGACAAAATAATTGAAATGCAAAGACAAAGGTAATTACAGACTAAAGGCCGAACCGCCAACACGGGTATTGCTGCAATTGAGTCTTGACGTTGTAGCAATCAGCGGTAGTGGATATCCAAGCTTTATACCCGGCGGACGTAATTCTGTCGAGCATTAGTTCATCAACTTTTAGTTTATAAAATTAGCTTCAGGTAGCCGGCGGATGGAATTCTATTTCCCAGTCTTTGTAAATACCTGCCCGCTGTGCGTCACTTTAAAAAAACACTCTGACTTTACTATGCGATTTCCAATGCTATTTTTGTTTGTTATTATCACACTTCATTCGACTGGACAAGATGTTACATCTGAAATAAAATCTCAATGGTTAAATCTAAAATCTGAAATACAAAATCGTTCCAAGGTTGTTGATGCACTAACAAATGCAGTATTAAAATCAAAGGTTGATAAAAAGAAAGTTGACAATTTAAAAAGAGTTTTAACTGATCTCTCTGGCTATATTGACACCTTAAACACGCTTGATAGCACATCAATTTCCTTAACAGAAATGAAAAATATTAAATTGATACTTGCTATTCAAGGCTTACTAATTGAAATAGAAAATCACCCAACTCTTAAAAGCACACAGAAATTCGCGAATCTTCAAGGACAACTTGAGGGATGCGAAAACCGAATCGCACAATCTGTTAATAGTTATAATGACATATGTTATAAATATAAGAGAGCAGATTTGATTTTTCACAGAACAAATCAAAAGGAGTCGACGGAAATTAAATTTTGACAAAGCGAACGCACAACAATGGTGGCTGATGCACAACTCCCTTTTAAAAAAATAACCCCAACTTTTAGAGTGCATTACAACCTGAAATATTTTCAATTTTTACAATGATAGTTTTTTCAATTATAGCATTCTTAGGATGATATTGTAAGCTTCCCCTTTTTGTTGCAGTGATTCAAAAGCTTTTGGGCCACAATCATAAAAACTACTTTGAGGTATCTGCATACCACTAATAAAGATCTCCTCAAAATAATCAGTCCTTTAGATAATATAGATTTGCTGTAGTTGTATTTACGCTACTGGATTCGGAGTGCGCTTATTTTAGTAACCTCTTCAATAACAAGGAATTTAAAAAATAGATCCGGATTTGGAAACGCTATCTATAGCTTATATATTTGAGTTACGTGCAAGCTAAAATTAACTTATGAAACCAAAAATCTTTATTGGGTCTTCAGTTGAAGGATTGAGTGTTGCTTATTCCATTCAGCAAAATTTGACACATGACGCAGATGTTACAGTCTGGGATCAAGGAGTGTTTGAGCTCTCCAGAACAACGATTGAATCGTTGATTGAAGCATTGGCTAAATCCGATTTTGGGATCTTTGTTTTTAATCAGGATGATATTGTGAAAATTAGAGATCAAGACACAAAATCTGTGAGAGATAATGTTCTTTTTGAATTTGGATTGTTCATAGGTAAATTAGGCAGAGACAGAGTATTTTTTATCATCCCTGATAATACAGAACTACATTTGCCCACTGATCTGATTGGTGTCACTCCAGGGAAATATGATCCCTATAGGGAGGACAACAGCCTGCAAGCTGCTACTGGTCCAGTCTGTCACCAGATACGTTTGCAAATAAAAAAGTTAGGAATTTTAAGTACAAACGAGGAAACATCGAAAGCTCCCGATGAAAAATCTACTTTCAGAGACAAAGAAAGCACGTGGATCGATTTATTTGTTAAGCGTGAATACTTAAAGGCTAAAGAAATACTCGAGAAGTCTACATCTACTGAAACAAAGCCTGACGAAGCCGTTGAGAACCTTGTATGGCTTGGTTACTGTGACTTTAAAATTAACGAAACCCATGGTATTAGTGTTTTGACCACATTGCTATTAGATCATCCAGATAACAAACTGGTATATGAAAATGTTGCAAGGATATACTTATGGGAAGACTACTTAGATAAAGCAATCCAAATTCTCGAAAATGCTATATTAAAGTTTAATAATGATCCCGCCCTAATTATTCTTCTGTCCGAATGTTATAAAAAAACTGATGGACTTGATAAGGCGTTGAATTACTTGTTAGGGGAATCGCCGGAAGAAAACATTGATCTCGCATTAGAGATTTGGACAATCCATTTCAATCAAAAAGAATATTCGAAAGCAAGGGAAATAATTCATAAAGCATATTTAAATTATCCCAACAAAGAAAAAATAAGATTTAACTATGCAAGAGTAGCGATTGAATTAGATGAAAATGAAATAGCTCTTTACTTTTTAACTTCCCTTACAAAGGAGTTTTCAGAAAATTACTCTTATTGGGGATATTTCAGTAACTGTTACGTGGCGCTAGACTTATATGACATGGGAATGATTGCGTGTAAAAAAGGGTTAGAATTGTCTAAAGACAATGCTGAGTGGATCACTGCCAATATTGGAAACATGCTTAAAAATAAAGGTTTCTATACTGAAGGAATCGAATATCTAGAAACAGCTTTAGGCCTAGATAAGAGTTCACAATATGCTCATGATAGGTTAGCGTCAGCAATTAAGTCTAAAAATGAAGAGGCAGAGAAAGCTACTCTTCTTTTTGACGAAGGTAGAAAACTGTTGAGACAATATACCCCCGGAGAACAAGTGAAATAAAGCCTGCACATACCAATGGTGGCTGATGCACAACTACCTTTTAGAAAAAATAGCCCAACTTTTAGAGTGCATTACAACCCGAAAAATTTTCAATTTTACAACGATATTTTTTCAACCTATAGCATTCTTAGTATGATATGATTTCTATTGGCCGCTGTGAGATTGTAAAACAAGTTTAGCATGCTTTATATACCCATTGCAGATCAATGGTGTCTTTAAGCCTTCGATAAAAATTATCTTCGAGCACCCGGCTGCGTAATTGGAAGGAAGTAAACAGCTTTTCTGAAAAATATTTTTTGCCTTCCATGAATAAACAATATCAAAAACTTTCATTTTATTTGTTCGTTCACATCTGTTAGTGTCTTAGTTGCGCGACAAGCACATTGGGTTTTATGCAAGTTGGACTCGACACTGTAACTTCAGCTATTTGCAAATCCCGGCTTCGGCTCCAGCAGACGAATATCTATCAACTTGTGTACTTAACTTCATCAACATATTTTCAATCAGCAGCGGCTATGGGCAGACGGAATACTAATTCCCAACCTGCACAAAGCCCTGTTCGTTAGCGGTCATTGCAAAGCGATACCACAACACGAATTCAAGGTAAAATGACAAATAGAATATTCACACCATTCCCTTTATTAAAAACCGACAGGCTTATATTAAGACAACTGGTTATTACAGACGACAATGAAATATTTGCATTGCGTTCTGACGACAGTGTAAACAGATATCTTGACAGACATCCAAGCAAATCAATTGAAGACGCAAAATCTTTTATACAGACTATCAATGAAAACGTCAAAAAAAACGACTCGATTTATTGGGCAATATCTTTGAGTGGAAAATTGATTGGAACAATCTGTTTATTTGAATTCGCAGACGACAATAGTAAAGCAGAAATCGGGTATGAATTATTACCTATCTACCAGGGAAAAGGATTAATGCAGGAAGCTGCATCAAAAGTACTTGAATTTGGATTTCAACATATCGGGCTAAATTCAATTGAAGCATATACTCATTCTGAAAATCAAAACTCAACAAGACTATTAGAGAAATTAAATTTTAAAAAACAGTCGCCCTCTGAGGACAATTCCGACAAAAGCGTTATTGTTTTTAAGTTATCGAAAACTTAATTGGAAAAACAACGAACCGCCAACAATGTTGACTGATGCACAACTCCCTTTAAAAAAATAATCCCTTTTTTTAAAGTGCATTACAACCTGAAATGTTTTCATTTTTTTAAAATGAGAGTTTTGTCAACTTATAGCATTCTTAGGATGTTGGTGAGCAGAAAGTAAAAAGTGCTATTAAGGCAAAGAATAAATTTATTAAGATTGTTCCTTTCGCAAATAAAGGTTTACACCGCGAAAACCAGCATGATTTGTAAGCTCTGAATAGAAGCTATTTATTCCAGCTTTATCAATCATGCGAAAAATGTGGTTTAGACTATAGTTGTTCATTTGCATAGAAGGGGCATTTGGATTTTTTCCTTTTATTAAATTATAGAACTGAGCAAACAGCTTATACCTAGATCGTAAATGATATTTAATGTTCTTAAATGCTGATTTGTCATTGCTGTAAGTAAGATGAATCATGGCATAACCACCAGGATTTATGACATCAAGAAGTGATTTTATCAATCCATAGCCTGAACTTACCGGAATGTGCTGCAAAACAATGAACGTATGAACCAGGTCAAATTTTTTGCCTTCTAAACTCTCTAAAGAATTCGACTGGATTAAATTGACATTGTCAATACCAAGACGTTTTAAATTTTTTTCAGCTTCATTCAGCATTGAAGGTGATACATCAATGCCCACTACTCTTTCTGCAATAGCCGAGAAAGGAATAACCAGTCTGCCCGTTCCACAACCAAAATCGAGAATGGTCTTAAATTTTGGTTGTTCTTTGGCAAGCCAATTAAGAACATTCATAAGATGGTTTACATGCTCTTTTCCGCTTTCAAAAAAAGTTTTCAATATATCGTCTGTGAGATTGGAAGTTTTAAAAATCTCATCTGTAAAGACACCAAAATAAGGGTTTGATTGTCCGTATTTTTCCCAAGCCAGATCAGAAGCTGTTATCTTTGACATTGTGTTAAGCTAAGTTTGTTTAAATTTAGATCAGTTTGCGAATTTTATAAAGTTAAGAGCTTACTTTTAAAAGTTTTAAAACAAATTATCGATCACTTAATTTAAATCGATAAATGCAAAATCGAAACAGCCACTTACAGTGGTGGACGATGCTCAACCCCCTTTTTTAAAAAAAATCCCAACTTTTAGAGTGTATTACCACCTGAAATATTTTCAATTTTTACAATTATAGTTTTTCAACTTATAGCATTCTTAGTATGATATGATTTCTATTGGTCGCTGTGAGATTAAAAAATAAATTTAGCATGCATTATACACATATCGCAGATCATTAGTGTCTTCGATAAAAATTATCTTCAGGAACCCGGTGATTTAACTGGAAGGAAGTAAACAGCTTCTCTGAAAAATGTTTTTTTGTCTTGCATAAAAGACAATATCAAAAACTATTTGGTTTATTTGTTCATTCACATCGTGTTAGTATCTTAGTTTTGCAACAAGTAAAAAGCATTGGCAAAAGGTCAGGGCTGGATTTTAGAATATAAGCTGTAGTTCAGCATCAGCCTCAGTTCCGGCAGACTTTTTGCAATTTAACTTTGTTCGTAACTTGGGCTTTTATTTTCAATTTGGCCATGGTCCGGGCAGGCCAGCATTAAATTCCCAAACCTTCTGCAAAGCCTACCGTTAGCGGTAATTGCGAGATTCAACGCTCTAAGGGCAAGCACTAAATTGACACTACAATAATTAACAGACAAAATAATTAGAAAATGGAATTCAACCCAAATAACCATGTTATTAAACTCTGTATTCACGGTATGGAAATGGAAGAAAAAGACAGACCAGAAGAAGCAAGCAAACTATTTCTTCAAGCCTGGAACGAAGCGACAAATGACTTTGAAAAATTTACTTCTGCTCATTATGTGGCCCGGCATCAAAAAAATGTTTCCGGTAAATTAAAATGGTTCGAAACAGCTTTGCAGCTTGCTTTAAAAATAAATAACGACGCAGTTAATGGAGCTTTACCTTCTTTATATTTAAACATCTCTAAGTGCTATGAGGACTTAAGCGACCTTAACAACGCAAAAAAGAATTATGACTTAGCAATTTCATTCACGCAAAAACCGTCTGACAAGGGACCCTTTTATCACGGCACGAAAGCAGATTTGCAGGTTGGCGATTTGCTGACAGCAGGGAACAGATCTAATTACAACGCAGAACTCATAATGAATCACATTTATTTCACTGCCCTGGCTAATGGGGCGGGACTTGCTGCGGCATTGGCTAAAGGTGATGGACGTGAGCGTGTTTATATCGTTGAACCGAAAGGAAGTTTCGAAAATGATCCCAACGTTACAGATAAAAAATTTCCGGGCAATCCGACACGTTCATATCGCACCCAGGCTCCATTAGAAATCGTTGGCGAAGTAACTGATTGGGTAAGACAAACACCTGGAGAACTGCAAAAATGGCGAGAAAAGTTGGCGAATAATAAAGGAGAAATTATTAATTAATTTTCTGAGATAGCCACACACTGCCCAGCCATTGGAATTTACGTTGTTATCGATAGGGCTAAAAAAGACTGACAGTAACGACAGGCATAAAACATCGAACCACTAACAATGGCATAGCCCAACCTTATGCGCAATGCATAGGGGCGGTGCAAAGGCTCTGATAGTACAACAACTCAGTGCAATAGTAACAAGGAAGACACAGGGCAGGAGTCCTGCGCCTGATGCTTACTCTAAACCCTATTTACAATAGAAAGCAACGATCTCTTTCAGATTAAAGAATAGCCCCAAAAATCCTTTTGAATTGAGTATATTCATCTAATGAAAGTGTATTTAACCATCTTTCTTTTTCTGTTAATTAATATCTGTTTTGGACAGGTAACAAATGTAAAATCAGGACTATGGAGTGACCCGGCAGTTTGGAGCAACAACATTATTCCAACTGATACAACGCATGTCATTTTAAGCTACGATATCCAGGTAAACATAAATGCTGCCTGCAAAACTTTAAAAACAAACGGGCACCAGGTTACAGTTAATTTAGCAATGAACCTTTTTGTGTCAGGAGTTGCCGCACCGGTTGCGGGCTTTACATACGCCGGGCCTTTTGTAGTTCCCGCCACCGTCACATTTACGAATACATCCACCTATGCAACAAGTTATTTATGGAATTTTGGTGACACTGCAAGTGGTGTTAATAATACTTCAACTGCTGTCAATCCCACACATTTATATCAAACGCTTGCACCTTACTTAACAAATACAATAGTAACGTTGACCGCCACCGGACCCGGAGGAACAAATGTGGATTCCCAATATGTCGGTCTCTCCTGCGTACCGCAGATTGTAGAGGTAGGCACCAGTATTAATACTCCAACTACCTGGGATCAATGTCATATTTATCACTGTTCAAGTTTTGTTCAGGTGAATGCGCCGCTAACCATTGAGGGTGCAACCGTAACTTTCGATTTGCAGAAGGGGATGATTGTTAATCCCAGTGGTAAACTCATTTCCAGGAATGCAGTGTTTACATCTTCAGCGGCTTCAAAAAAATATGGTGATTGGGCTAACATTTCTTTTGGTAACAGTTCAGGCAATAGCATCACTGGTGGTGCCATACAGTATGCCGGCTATGCATCGCTCAATAATGAGCGGGCATTAAACATGGGTACGGGAACAAACAATACTGTCACAAAAGTAATTTTTGAATATAATGCGGGTACGTTGAACCAAATTACTGCAACATTGGATATGGCCAGGTGTCCTCAAAGTTCTACTGCAAGTCAGAACCTGTTTTTTTCCAACCACGGACATCCCGTCTTAATAGGCATATCCACTGATTTTGATAATAGTAATCAATTTAGTTTCAATCAATCGAATGCCATTTATGTTGATTGTGTGGATATTGACCAGGCACAAACAATGACCTGGAGCAATAAGCAGGTACCCTATGTATTGGGCGGCTGGCACAGTAACTCGTGGCCATTTGATGCCGGGAAAATTTTGATCCTTGGTGATAGCGTTGTGCTGAAGTTTGCCCGCTATACGACCCCGGGATTTACTCTTTTCATACCGACGGGCTCTTCTCAACTTCAAAACTACAATGGACCTGGCGTTGTGTTTACTTCTTATGAAGATGATAGTCATTTAGGAGACTCCAATGCAGATGGTTCTTCAACACCAACACCAGCGTCCTGGGAAGGAATTCAGACAACGGGGCCAGTCTGGTATCATTGGCCGAACATTTACTTTGCAGCGCATTGAGATTTTTTTTGGGGCAGTAATATTTTGAAATACACTTTCCATATCTTCTTTGGAGCACGAATGCATACATTCAAATTCACCACTTAAAAAAAATTAAAGTGCTACTAAGGTTGCAAAAAGTTAGGGCCGGATTGAAGCATGATTAACAATTAGCGTTTGTTATTACCTTGTATATTATATTTTCAATTTAGCTTTAGTTCCCGGCAATCAGCAACAGATTCCCTAACCTTCGGAAGTGCAAAACGTTAGTCAGAATTTATTTTGGGCATCCTCAACCTAAAAAAATTAAACATGGAAAAGATCAAAGCGATATTTAAAAATGCATGGCCTTATCAAAAGGATAAAATGAATCTACCTGTAAAGAATTTAGAAAGTTCAATTCCATTTTATGAAACAGTTTTGGGTTTTAGAGTTTTAGAAAGAAAAGATCTACCAAATAAAGCAGTTACCTTATGTAGAGACAATATTGAGATAGGACTTGTTGAAAATGGAGGCGATCCCAGGAATGATGGATGTTTTTTTGAAGTTGACAATATTAATAACGCCTTAGAAGAACTAAAATCGAATGGCCTGAAAAAGCCGTCTGAATTTAAGCCTCAAAAATATGATGAAATTTCATGGATAGTTTTTTTCATAATTGCTCCGGATGAACTTTGTTATTGTATCGGCGAAAAACAAAACTAAGACCTACTACAAGTTCACTAAACTGGCAGCTATCATGGCCTGTGCGAAAAAATAATATTTATCATTGGTTTATTTTGCGTTCATGGCACATATACACAATACATCTGGTATAGCATTACCCCCTTTTTATAAATATGGCTGCTACCCTGATGCTTGTACCGCTGCTCTATTCTACCTGGCTTAGACCCGCAAAGCTTATTAACTTGGCGATGGCTTCCCTGTATGAATTGCATTCTCTTCATTAACAAAAAGCATACGCCATTTCCCTTGCGTGTATATTTGTTTCAGTGGCAGTAATTTTTTCACAAACTGGCGTTGTACGCAATCATGAAAACTATGGGAGAGACTTTCAATATTAAACAAGATTTTGATTTGGCGGAATACTTAATTGCTACTTTTTATGTTACCGCAAAAATGAAAATGGTGAGGAGAATTTTCCTCTTCGGAACAATCATTGGCCTTCTAAACGCAATTTTAGATACTACATTGTCAACAGAAGGAAAAAATCTATTTTTCATAATTTGGAAATTTTTATTTCTCCCACTATTTCTGTTTTTATTTTTTGGCGCTGGCATAACTATTCTTTCAATCATAATTTACAAATTGAAGCCGCAATTTTTTAAGGAAATAAATTATCGATTTAATAACTGGGGAATGGAAAAGTTTGGTGACAAGGTAAATGTCTCTGTGCCTTGGAATCATTTTCTAAAATATCATGAATCTAAAGATTCCTTCTACTTGTTTCTTAACAATAACCATTCTCACATTGTTCAGAAAAGAATGTTCAACAGCACAGAGGAAATAGAAAATTTTAGAAATTTTATCAGCCAGAAAATTGAAAAAAAATGAAACACAGCATAGGCAACAAACGGGGCAAGACAATCTAATTTCAGCAGCAGGCATGGTTCAGGCTGGACTTTTGCTATTGAGCTTTAGTCGTTAACTTCAACATCTATTATCAATTTAGCATTTGCACCAGGCAGGACCAGCCTCAAATTCATAGAATACGGTAATGCAAAACGTTAGCATATATTATGGCACCTCACGAAAATGAATGGGAAATAAAATCTTTGCAGACTCGATACGAGGCAACAATGGGTATTGAGCTAAATGAAGAACAGGCGGAAAAAGTTTTTTTATTTGAACAAGAAAAAAACTCCGGTTCATATAAATATTCTTTCTCGACCTGGGAAGAGTTGTATTACGAACAAGATAAATTACATGAGATTCTAACTCCGATCCAATTTGAAAAATTACATTTCAGGAAGAGCAATCCAGCTAAAACAGATAGAAGAAAATCTCATTGAGAATGACAGACAATATTTACCTCAATTAAATGCTGCTGAAGAAAGATTAGTTTATTACAAGGACATACTGATTCCAGCGTTACGTGAAAATTTAATGCTATTCGGCCCAACTTTTAACTACGAGAAGGAAAAGGTAAATTTTCTTAAATCAGAATACAAGAAATGTTTGATTGATAAAAAAAACAAATGCTAATTGAACACTATCGGCACTGCAAAACATTTCAACCCATAGTTTTAAAACTTTCACGTTTGGACCATGAACAGGCTTGTTTGTATCCAGACTATTTTGCTTTTAAAGCAATAATGGACAATGCCACTAAAGCTGTTGCAGAGCATATGCTCGAAATTTTATTGAGGATTTCTGAAAACTTATATGATGCCTTAAAAGACACTATGACTAATTTAAAAGATTTTAATACACGCAATACTGCTAAACATATCGGTGAAGTAAGAGGCTGGCACGTAACATTGCCAATAAATAATAAAGCAGAAGAACTTATGTTTACCATTCTTCTTGACCCGGAAAAGTATATCTGCTAACAATGGAGACTTGCCAAGAGTTGGGGCTGCATCGGAACATCAGACCATGGCAGCTCTATACGTTTATCTTATTTGCGTTCAATGTGCCACCTGTTCATTAAAAAATATACACAAGCCATCCTTGCCTGCTACTATCCAGTCCGGTCGCCCATCGTTATTGAGATCGCTTACTGCAAAATAATTGCCTGTTCCTTTGGCAACTCCTAACGCACCATAACAGGCAACTTGTTTACAGAATGTTTCACCATCCCATTGATAATAATACAAGCCATAATCATCAAAGGAGCCGGGGTCGTTATCGTTGTGTGCCCGGTAACGTTTGCCGGTTAACAATTCAGGAACATGGTCGCCGGTAATATCAATCCATCCCATAGTGTGGAACTGGGAATTGTGCCCATCGATAGCATGTTTTTTCCATTTGCCTCCGGCTGTTTGCTCCCACCAATTCAGTCCGTAGCCATGCCCATTGCCTGCTATAAGATCACTGCGACCATCATTATTAAGATCGGTAACAATCACAGGAATACTTGCCTGGCCGAGTTGAAAATCGGGATGCCAAACCCATGACTGTTCGAACCGTTTGGCTGGCGCCTCCAGCCAGCCGCCCGCCAGTACAAAATCCTTTTTACCATCATTGTTGATATCTCCAAAACCTAACCCATGGCCCTGGGTTGTATACAACTGGTGTTCCGAAAAACTGCCCTTGCCCCTTCCATTTTTATCCAGGTCAAGTTTATATACGCGAAATGGTTTATCAGGATTGTTTGGTACTATTTCCACAATACCATCCCCATCAATATCCCAGCCCCTGGCTGTTTCCAGGTTGCCAATATTTGCAACAGTATGCTCGGGCCATTGTTTGGTGTAGTCCCCGGTATTTTCATACCAGTATATAGTGCCGCCAAACCATCCTCCCGATAAAAAGTCCATACGCCCGTCCCCGTTTACATCCAGGGGAATGGTAAAAAAGTCATCAAAATATTCACCGGTTCGCTTTACTTCCCTAATGTGAAAGCGATGGGTGTAAGCCGGCCCCTTGTACCAGGATCCGCCGGAAACCAGGTCTTGTATACCATCGCCATCAACATCAAATACACCCACCGATTCGTACGCTTCTGTTGACACCTTTTGCATGCGGAAATGGACGGCATTGGGATCCTGCTCCGGTTTTGCATGTTGGGCATGCACCGGCACATTTATTAATAACAAGCCAGTTATGATCAAGCAGTATTCTTTCATCATGATAAGGGAATTAGTGTTGTATAGCAAGATTTAATGTTATAGCATTTAACTGCGGGCTTATTCTAAATACAGACCCGTTAGCTGGTATAGAAAAGGAACCTTTACCAGCTTTGATCAAATATTTCATGCCCTCAAAACTGCAATCAATGCTTTTACTATTGACTTCATTAAATGGCAATTTTGTTTTCTCTGCAACATTCAAATCGAAAAACCAGTTGATGTTTGTTGCACTCACCAATTTCATGCTTATTTGTGTCTCACTTAAATCAACTTCCAGGGTACCTTCAATTGTTTTTAAAGGCCAGGTAATATGCATGGTAGAAGTTCCGGTTTTGGTGAATGCAGGATCGTTTCCTTCCAGGTCAATTTCTTTGCCATCAACGATTGCTTTCAATCGTAACCCGGCAATTTGATTTGGCTTGCTCCAAATATATCCATCCACCACAGGCAGTGTAAAAAAACTGCATTCATTGGAGGTTGCCACCTCTGTTTCATAAATAGAGGGAAATTTTTCATTGAACAAATGAATATCACGTATTCTTAATTTTCCTTTTTGCCATAAGATATTTATCCTGTAAAAACGGCTATTAAACCATACCGTTTTGAGATCGCTGCCTTCCATATCTTTATCGACAGAAAAGGAAGTAGGGGGTGTTACTTTGTAATTTTTCCTGAACCACCTTCCTGATGCTTCCATTGTTTCAACCCTTATCTTGTGTTCATCCCGCAGACGGGCGATTAGCGGCATTTGTATTTCAAAACCTTTCGCCATCGCATCCCAGGTAAACGAATTCTCCTGACCTGCCTGTGTATAGTTAAATCCAAGGGAGGAATCATTAACGAATGATTCAAAAAACCATTTGACCCAGGTTGAATCACCGCCACCAAACTTATATACCGGCTCAAGCGTAACCACGCCTTGTGTTGTTGTACCCAGACCATTGTCGTACTGCCTGATGGGGTCGCTTCCAAGCAGTCTGAAAATTGGTACCGGGATCTGGTTCCGTTCATTCTGGGCGGGCATGTATGAATTTATTTTGCTCGGATAGTAGGCCTGGTTCCAATAGCCACCCCATAACGTATAACCATCTGTTCCATACTGATCTTTACAGTTTGCTGAAGCAACGATTTGGTATTTTTCATATAGATAGTTGAGGCTGTAAGCGTCTATGAACCAGGAAGCAACTGATTTAGGATAGTACCCAAAAATTTGCTTAAAATCATTCATGTATACATCAATCAGTTTTTTTCGTTCGGCAGGTGTGTAGCCAGTGGAGAAGCCAATGTTTGCGTGCCAATCCCATGGATACCTGCCCCGCCATTTTAACCCGGCCTTTTCAACAAGCGGCTGAGGAATCTCCCACCAGGCACCTATCTCAAAAGAGTCTTTGGAAAGGCCTTTTAACAACTGCTGATATCTTGGATCAATCAGTGCGTCGTATTGTAGCAAGAAGGTGCCGCCGAGCTTATATTTTTTCATGATCTCCACTTGCTTAACCACAGTCTGGTACAATACGTCCTGGGTAATGGCAACATCCCTCGGTTCAAGCAGGCGAATAAAATTTACAATGTTAACAATCTTAGGTGGTGGTTCTATAATATCATTCGAAACTTTAGCGTGTTGAATAATATTGAAAGAGCATAAAACACCAAGACTAATAATACTACTAATGAAATACCACGGTAATCTATTCCTTGATTTAATGTTCATTGGAATCAAGTTATTGAATTGTTCGTTATTATATGATTCTGTCTTTGTTTTTTTACCAATTGATTTCGCCGCATAAAATTTAAAAAATCAAATTACTACTTGTTGATGATGGTGTTGAAAGCGTAAAAATCAAAGCCCTTTACACGACACCATCCGAGAAAGATGAGATATTGTTAACCGCAAACTATTCTCTTCATTTTCTGGGGTGTTGCTCCTTCCTTACAAACCACCATGCTCCGATGGCCCATGCTGCACCGAGGCAAAATCCCGCGGCTACATCGCTGGGGTAATGGGCGCCTAATATGATCCGGCTAATGCCGATAGTAAACGTAAATAAAAACAACAATAAATAAAATAACCATTTTATGGCTGGCATAAAATTGCTTCGCCACACTAACCAGGCAAGCAATGTGCAGAATATAAAAGAAGAAACCGTGTGACCACTGGGGAAGCTGTAAGTATCCAGGTGTATCAAAGAAATTTCCGGCCGGTGCCGATGAAAAAACAGCTTCAGGATATAAACCATTAGGGTGCTTCCAACACCCATCACAGCAATATTAATGCTATAACTTCTGTGCTGTTTTAGCATGAACCAAATGACTAATACAATATAGGCAGGCAATAGAAAATAGCTGGATCCAAAAAATGTAAAAACCTTCATGGTCTTTATCATGCCGGAAGAATGGAAAGGCGCAAAAAAACCTACAACAGTATTGTCAAAAACATCTTCCTTTTCCGTAAACGTTTCATGGATAAGGAAGGCGAAAATACACAGCGAAGCCATGAAAAATATTCCTGTGATTACTAGTCTTAAAGATAATCTCGGAAAGAAGTTTTTAACTTTCTGTGGCACATGCTCCTCTTGCATTTTCATTTATTTAAAATAAATATAAAACGAATGCAGATCATTATCAAAATGATAGCCCGCTGAAAATCCATAAGCATCGCAAATCTGTTTCGTTATGGAGAGCCCAAGGCCATTGCCTTCTTGTTTTGTATCTGTATGACGATAAAATTTTTGAAAAAGCATCTTATCGTCAAGTGCCTTTAAATCGGATGTATTAGAGATCACCAGCCGCTCGCTTGTTAGTTCAATTACGATCAAACCACCGGCCTGGTTGTACCGTATCGCATTGTTGAATAGGTTATTGACAAGCACATCTGCCAATTGCCTGTTGCAGCGGATCCTTGCAGGCTGCAGGGTTGTTTCAATGTGCAACTTTTTACCGGAGATTAATTCTTCGAACTGGGCTAATTTTTCCAGGACCAACACGTCCACTGGTATTATCTCTGTTATATCGAATTGATTATTTTCTATTTTGGTAAGAAGTAACAATGATTGATTTAATCTTGACAAGCGATCGAGTGCATCGTACACGCCCTGCAGTTGCTGCATCTGGTATTCCGATATTGTTTCATCCTGTATCAGCACATCCAGTTTTGAATTAATAATAGCAAGCGGTGTCTGCATCTCATGCGAGGCATTTTCGGTAAAATTCTTTAGCGCCTCATAGTCCTCTTTTACCTTGCTGGTCATCATTGTAACTGCATTATTCAGTTCTGTAAATTCATTGATATTGGTAAGCTGAAGCTGTATGTTTGTTTTACTGGAAAGATTGAATTGTTTTAATTCCGCTAACGTATTATTAAATGGTTGCCACAGCCTGTTTAGCAGAAAACGGTTGACGATAAAAAGTGTGAGCAACAATAAAACAACAATGCCAAGGGTGATCAGCACTATCAATTGCAGCATATCTTCCGTTTCAGCCTGCGATTTTGTAATGGAAACATTGTAGTTTTTACCGGCAGATTTCACCGGAAATATTAAACGGCGGCTGGTAATACTTTCCTGCTCTGCACTGCTATATTCATTAATACTTTCTATCCTTCTTTTAGCGGGGCTATTACCAGAAAGCTCATAACTCACCTGCTGATCTTTGTAGATAGATGGATTGGGTAAATTGTTATTTGTTTTTACATAATCAGTCACCTCCTGTTCCTCTACTTCGAGCGCTTTATCCAATTGATTGAGCAACACGTGCCTGATGATAAAATAATAGCATAAACTGCTTATCAGTAATACGAAAATGCTGGCTACAACATTTACCCGGTTATATTTGGTCAGCAACTTCATTGGTCGGTAAATTTATACCCCATCCCATATATAGACCTGATATAATCATGACCGGCCGCATCCAGTAATTTGCGGCGCAGGTTTTTAATATGGGTATAAATAAAATCGACATTGCCTTCCATATCATCTCCCCATAAATGTTCGGCTATTGCATTTTTTGAAATCACTTTTCGTTTGTTACTTATAAAATAAAGCAACAGTTCGTATTCCTTTTTTGTTAACTCTAAAGAATTATTATCTGCCTTAACAGTTTTAGACCCGGTATCAATAACCAGGTTATTGAATTGCACAATATTGCTGCCGTCAAAGTTTTTTCTGCGGATTATAGCAGCGATCCTGGCGCTTAATTCAGAAAGATGGAATGGCTTGGGTAAATAGTCATCGGCCCCGAGTTTGAGACCTGTTATTTTATCATCGAGAGAATTTTTTGCGGAAATAATTAGAACGCCATCTGTCTTATGTAACGACTTCAGATCTTTTAAAAGGTGGAGGCCACTGCCGCCGGGTAGGGTGATGTCCAGCAAAATGCAATCATAATCAAACAGGGAGATCTTATCCAATGCCTTTTCGTAGTCAGCGGCAATTTCACATAAATAGTCCTCGCTCTTTAAATAAGTTGCAATGCTTTCGCTTAATGCTTTTTCATCTTCTATAATAAGAATTTTCAAACGCCTAATTTTTCATAAATTAAAATATGAATTCTGAAGATAATTGGTAGAAGACGATGTATGATGTATGATGTGTGATGTATGATGTTGAACAAAAGGGTTTATATGAAATGTCTGATGTCTGATGTCTGATATGTTGACTCAAAATGGTTTATAGGAAAATGTCTGCTGTATGATGTATGATGTCTGATATGTTGACTCAAAATGGTTTATAGGAAACTAAAAATTGAATGATATCATCAAGAAAGGTAAGATTAAAACACCGATATCAGGCATCTATATATACATCTGACATCACACATCATACATCTGACATCATACATCAGAAAAATCTCTACCGAAAATGGTAGACCAATGCTAAGCCAGCGCTTTTATCCTGGTAATAAGGCATTATCATGGTGGAGACAGGTTTATCCTTAAAAAATTTGCGTTTGATAGCAGGATAGATCAGGTATGCCAGTTTGGTGGATGCAATGCCTACACCGGCGCCGGCCAACACATCACTTACCCAATGCTTGTTATTATAGATGCGCAAAGCGCCTGTGGCACCTGCTGCCGCATAGCCTGCAATACCATACCAGGGAGATACATCCTTATATTCCTGCCGCATGAATTCCGCCGCAGCAAAAGCCGCCGCTGTATGGCCCGAAGGAAAAGAATAATAGTCGCTGCCATCGGGACGTAGCTCATGAGATAATTTCTTTGCGCCAAAAGTGGTGCCCGTTACAATTACATTCGACAACAAGTAAATCATAGTGCGATCCCTGAAATTATTTTTCCCCTTTATACCCATTGCATTCAAACCGTAAACAGCGATTGCGGGAGTAAACCGCAGGTAATCGTCGATTTTGGTGGTGGCGTGGGGATGATCCTGCCACATTTCTTCTTTTATTTTTCCGTTGAACTGCTTCAACGTATGATTATTTAAAGAAGCAACCCCGTAAACCATTAATACTCCAGGAACGAGAAAAGATTTGTACCCATTATGTTTTTTTACCGCGGAAGAATTCCATTCCACACTGCCCGAAGATTGAGCGGGCTTGTTATTAGTAGCTGTATCCGTGTATTGTGCCTTCATGGAGGCGCAGGAAGAGATTGCTAAAAACAAAGTGAACGTCTGCTTTAAGGCTGGCATGAGTTATATTTAATTTATAATTGCGGGAAACTGCAAATAAATGAACGTGGATTGCAATAGATTATTGTCATTAACTTGCCGCGTAAAATTAAGTGGGTACCGGCAAAAAAACATCGCTGCTTTTGTTAATTATCTGCAATTCTTCTATCATTGCTCCTGTAAAAGCTACACAAATTATACATAAAGGATGTCCTTCCTACTGCTGAAACCGATACTATTGATGTTCATCCTGGTGTACTCCGGACTGATCCTATACCGGTTTATAGCAGGTTACGGCCGGCTGAAACAGCCCAAAAGTTTCCAGCTAAAAAGCGAACTCGTGATAGTTCTTTTCGTGTTTTATATTGCAACTGTGCTGGCACTTACCATACTTCCCGTATCTGTTTCCCACTTCCAAAATCCAAAAGAGCCGGGCGTTAATTTCATTCCACTCATCAACACGTACAGGTATTTAACCGGTAAGCTTTTATCACCCCATCATATCGTAGCCAGCTTCTTTACAGAAAATATTATCGGCAACCTGGTTTTATTTATTCCGCTGGGGATTTTTCTTCCGATCATTTTTCCAGGTCTCCGGTCATTCAAAAAAATAGTCTTCATTTCGTTTATAAGTTCGTTTTCCATAGAAATGATACAACTTATTCTGCGAGAGTTCGGTACCTATCGAATGGCAGATATTGATGATATTATACTTAACTCGGTGGGTGGGATGATCGGATATTTCTTATACAAAAAGTTAGCGCCAATGCGAAGGGCTACACCCTTCGCAACTTGATTATCGCCCTTGCAGGGCTAAGTATTCTTGGAGAGCCCTGAAAGGGCGCTATATCTAAAGCAGGGTGTAGCCCTGCTTTATGGGTTCAAAACAAAAACCCGAAGTGATGCAAACTATTTAACGGAACAATAGTAGTAAATGATATTTTTGCAATAATAAAACACGATTATGAAACCACTCATCACCATTGAATATTGCCCAAAATGTAATTGGCTGCTGCGTGCAGCCTACATGGCTCAGGAGTTACTGACTACCTTTTCAGATGAGCTTAAAGGAGTGACCTTGCAGCCCAGTGAAGTAAGCGGCGTTTATCGCATCACGCTCAATGATCAACAAATATTCGACCGTAAAGAATTTGGCGGATTTCCGGAAATAAAAGAATTGAAGCAACTGGTGAGGGACCTGGTAAGCCCCGGCAAAAGCCTTGGTCATGCTGACACGCAATCTCATCATTCAGATCATTTATCCTTATAACCTGCATTATGACCGGCGTTATTTTATGTGGCGGACAAAGTACGAGAATGGGTACGGATAAAGGCTTGCTAACGAGCCAGGCCACCACATGGGCACAGAGCGCAATGGATAAATTAAAGACGCTATTGTGCCCCGTAGTATTGTCGGTTAATGCTGCGCAGTTGGAAAGTTACTCAGCAGTATTTGATGCTTCAATTTTAATAACAGACGACCTCGCTTTAGATATCAGAGGACCACTGTGCGGCCTGTTAAGTGTGCACAAAACCTACCCGGATGAAGATCTTTTTGTATTAGCCTGCGACATGCCATTTATGAAAACAGAAGTATTGCAGGAGCTTGTAGATGTTTACAGAGATAGCCAACATTTTAATGCCTTTGTTTATTCTAACAACAACGAACCGGAACCGCTTTGTGGCATCTATACTTCAAAGGGATTGGCGTATACCTTACAATTATACCAGGAAGATAAATTACCAAAACACAGCATGAAATATATGCTCGATCACCTGGATACTTTAATACTTCCATTGAAGGATGATCAGAAAAAATACTTTCTCAACATTAATTCACATGCAGCGTTAAACGGTTTGTAATTGCAGCTTTACAATATCTGTCTTAATAAAATCTTCTTTAGGCGCCTCACATAAATTGCAGCAAAAATCAGCAGGCAATTGTTCAAACGGGGTACCGGCTACAACTCCCATTTCCGGCTCACCAATGTGCTCGTCATACACGGATAAACAATGCTTGCATTGGTAAACAAATGAATGTTTCGCCGGTGCAGGCGTTGCTTCTATTTTCGGCTTCACAGTGAGTGATGCCGCGGTTGCAAGGTTATTATTTTGATAAGTATAAAACGAAAGGATGGCCCTGCGTAATTGCTCAGGCAACAAAAACTTTAAGTTGCCCTTGCTGAACACTGCACCCGTTCTTTCATTGGGATTAAAATTCTTCGCACACAATACATCATACACATGAAAAAAGCCAACACCAAAAATAGAGATCAGTGGTCTTTTTCTTATTAGGATGCTACTGAACACTTCGCTCTTTCTCCTTGTTTTTACGCCCATACAAATCCCAAACGTCCTGATGTCATCATCGTGTAAATGCTTAACTAAAAAATGTTTCAAGGCAAGCCCCTCACAGCAGTTATCTTCTACCTGGAAGTTGAGTTCGTTGGCCGCATGCCGCACATTCACCTGGTGCTTCGCAAGCAGGCTGTTCCAATATAAACGATCTTTTTCTTCGATATTTTTTATGATGACAGTTTTCCATGGCGTTGAGCATAACTGTCCTATTTTTGTCTGCAAGCATAGCTGGCATAATTCCTTTAAAAAGTTTACAGAATACATTTCATCCCTACGGTAAATGCCGAGCCAATATTTATCCTGGTACCTGTTCAATCCTTCGTAATAGGGCAAATTAAAGAATGGCAATTTTGCTGGTGTAGGCGCAGTTTTAGTAATATAATTTTTGCTGCCTAACAGTTCAAACAATTCGTCGCCACTTGCGAGCGGGTTATCAAAAAATTTATCCCGGTGCTCGAAAATAAGTGCCTCAATATGTTTGCTCATCCGGGCCACATCATTAGTATAAACCATTTCCTTCCACTCATAAATGACATTCGTTTTTGGAAAGCGGATAAACAAATGCCAGAAATGTTCTGCCTGTAAAGAAGCCACCCAATTGATATTGCCGGTGAGCATCGGGGTGAAGCTTTGATTGCTGTCGGATATATTCACTTTCAGTGCAGGCCGGTGATCCATCAGGTCGAAAATATCTTTATATACGCCTTCGCTGAGCCATGTATTTGTGATGAAAATTTCTTCTGCCGGGTAAGAACTTATAATATTCGGAAACGCATCATTGTCTGCTTCAAAGAAAATTCCGAGTCCGTTCAATTCTTCTGTGAACACCCAATAATTCTCCTGCAACACATCGATCAGTAACTGCTGCCGTAAACCAAAACTAACAGCGCCCACCTTCGCCTTGCCGGCGGCCACCAAAATATTATACAGATCACCCGGCGAAATAATACCACCACGAAAGTTGATCTTTATTGTAATGAGGTCAGACATTTTTTAGTTATAAATTATGAATTATGAGTTATGAGTTCTTTGTGAACTCTTAAAGTTTACACCTTTTTAAAAGGTGTAAACTTTTGCCTAAACACTTTGCGTTTTGCCCATTCACAATTCACCATTCACCCCTGCCTTTACAAGCCCAAACTCCACCATTGCTTTTGGGAAATTTTTATTCTCATGCCCGGGCCTGAATAATTTAAGCAAGGCAAAACGCTGGAGGTTATTCAACGACTTCCATTGCTCCAATGTAATGTGCCAGTTGTGTTCTTTCGCTTTGTCCTGCAATGCAGGTTCAATTCGTTTTAGGTTTGCCCAAGAAGGTTCTTTGTCTATTGCAAGGCCCGTCGCTTCGTTACCAGTTCGCAATCTTACCAGTGATCGTAAATTGTTTAGATACATAATTTTTTCCACCGGTGTGGAGCATGGTTCTTGCGCTAACATTGATCTTTCATTTGTATGCAGCCTGCTCCATTCTGCCAGCTTTAGTTTTATTCCAACCGCATCCAATTTAAACCGCACGATCATAGGAATACAACGCACATTATCTTCCACAAAATCCTCCTCGAATTTAAAATGCTGTACTCCGTTATCTATTAATTCACCCGCCATATTTTTGCATTTACTCTTCTATAATTATTCAAATAAAATTCTTTTGAGCCCAACTTGAAATCTCTGTGCATCTGCATTGGCGTCGCACTTTTGTACAGTTGATCTCTTTGGAACGCCTTTAAACCCTATGAGTTATCATGATCCACAAAGCTATACCGTACAAGTGAGTGACACAATTATGCTGCCATGAAATACAAATGTTTGTAACCCATACAAACACTTTAAAATTTTATTCTGCAACAGCATTCATGATCTCCGGCAATTCGAAATTCATTGCACTATGAGTAGCCTTGTCCAATATCGCCATCACTTCGGGCCTGCAACTTCCACATCCCATACCGGCGCCAGTGAGCTGGCAAAGCTGCACCAGGTCCTTACATCCTTCTGCAATTTTATTTTTTAGATTGCCTTCTCCCACCCCGCTGCAACTACAAACTAATTTACCAATCACGGGTTCGGCTTTCTTTCCCCTGCGAAGCAACTGCAGGCGCTTATCACTTAGTTCAATCTTGTCTTGTATCAAATCACGAAACTCCAGGAACTCCGTTTTATCTCCAATTAAAATCGCACCCACCAGCCGGTCATTATGTATAATACATTTTTTATAGTAGCGTCTTGATTTGTCTATGAAAACCACCTCCTCGTAACCGGGCTCATCAGGAGATTCTGCAAGTCCCAGCGAACAAAGATCCATGCCATGCATCTTTAAAATATTCATCAGCAACGAGCCTTCATAATATTTTGAGATATCGCCGTTCATATAACGGGCAACGATAGCCGCTTGCTGTTCGGCGGCGGCAGTAATGCCATACAAAAATCCTTTGAACTCCGCTATTTCACCGATGGCAAAAATATTTGGATCACTGGTTTTCAAATACTCATCTACCAGCACACCACGCTTACATTCTATACCAGCAGTCTTTGCTATTTCAATATTAGGCATGGTACCGATGGCAACAACAATTGCCTGGCAATTAATGATCAATCCACTCTTGAGGCGGATACCTGTAATATTAGTTTCACCAAGAAAGCGCTCTATCTCATCATTGTAATAAATATCCACGCCTTTCTCCAACAACTCTTCGTGCAGCAACTGGCTTCCCAATGGATCAAGCTGGCGATCCATCAACCTGGAGATACGTTGCACAATCGTTACTTCCACATTCACCTCACGAAGCGATGCGGCGAGTTCGATGCCTAACAGACCGCCGCCGAGTATTACAACTTTACCTTTTGCCGGATCAACGTGCGTCCTGAACTGATCCGCATCTAACCTGCTGCGCATAGTAAATATTCCCTTCAGGGAAGGCATGTCTCGAAGCACTGCTGCACGGCTTCCTGTTGCCATAATTAAAACATCATAGTAATGAAGGTCGCCGTTACTATCAGTGATGGTTTTACCTTCACGGTCGATACTTTCAACACTTACACCCCGGTGCAATTTTATTTTGTATTGTCTTTCTTCCGCGGCAGTCATCTTCACCAGGTTGTCCCATGGCAAAGCGCCGGTGATGTAATCGGGTAACAAAACCCTGTTGTAAAATGGAAAATTTTCTTTGCTAAATACTTCTATACTATCCTCCGTATTCAACGCCCGGTAACTCTTTACAAAACCGCATGCACCTGCACCGGCGCCTATTACAATGATCTTTTGCGCAGACTTGATATGACGGCTAACCTGCACCGCGGTAAATTTAAAATCAGGTTCTTTACTTTTGGGATCAACCAATTTTGATGTAAGATTATTGGCACGGTTAAGATCATTGTTTAAGATCTTTCCCCAATGCATCGGTAGAAATACCACGCCCTTTTTAATGTCGGTTGAATACCTTGCCTTCACATTTACCTGGCCTTGTTTGCTGAGAATTTCTACCAGCGTATTTTCTTTAATGCCACGTTCCATGGCATCTCCAGGATGTATCTCCAGGAATGATTCACTGGTATGTTGCTTTAGTTTATTTACTTTACCAGTTTTGCTCATGGTATGCCACTGGTCACGAACACGGCCTGTGGTAAGTATCAGCGGAAATTCAGCGGTTGGCTGTTCACTAATATTTTCATCAGTAAAAGAATGAATGATCGCTCTCTCTGATGGCGTATAAAATTTTTTATCGGTAAACAACCTTGGAGTTCCGTGATTGCTATTTGTTTTCTCGTCATCACTTGCCAATGAAACATAAGGCCATTGCACCGATCTTTTGTTTTTGAGAATGGAGAAGCTCAATCCACTGATGTCGAGATTAGTACCGGCAGTTAATGCTGCATGCTCCGCAAATATTTCACCAGCGTTATTAAAATCAAATCCTTTATAGCCCATCTTTTGCGCAAAGCGGCAAATAATTTCAGCATCAGGAATCGCCTCACCAGGTGCATCAATTGCTTTTTGCAGGTAACTGATCCGGCGTTCGGCATTGGTCATTGTTCCTTCCTTTTCTATCCATGAAGCCGCAGGTAATACCACATCGGCATAGCTCAATGTTTCCACCTTATTGCTGACATCCTGCACCACTACATACTTTGCTTTTTTCAATGCTTCTTCAGCAATCCTCACATCCGGTAAACTTATCAGCGGATTTGTACACATGATCCAGATAGCTTTTAATTTGCCATCGTTCAATGCTTCGAACATTTCTGTTGCAGTCAACCCAGGTTTCGCTTGAATGGTGCCCAGCGGCACCTGCCAGAATTTTTCAACATCATTGCGATCCTGTTCGTTTGAAAGATTGCGATGTGCAGGCAGTAAATTGCTAAGGCCTCCCACTTCTCTTCCGCCCATTGCATTCGGTTGCCCTGTCAATGAAAAAGGTCCTGCGCCGGGCTTACCTATTTGCCCGGTAATAAGGTTAAGATTAATGAGCGAAAGATTTTTATTTACACCGATCACACTCTGGTTCAGTCCCATTGTCCACATGCTGATGAATGCTTTGGCATTGCCAATATAAGATGCTGCCAGGCGTATATCATCTTCCTCAATACCGCATATTGCTGCTGCTTCAGTGATGGTTCTTGCAAACGCCATTTGCTGGTATTGTTCAAAGCCTTCAGTATGCTGTTTAACAAACTCAAAATCGATCAGCCCCTCCTCTATCAGGCACCTGCCAATTGCATGGTGCAGGGTAATATCCGTTCCGGGATTTAATTGAAGATGAACATCCGCAATAGAACAGGTTTGTGTTTTGCGGGGATCGCTCACGATGATCCGTAGCCGCGGATTTTTTTCTCTGGCCGCCTCCACCCTACGCCACAAGATCGGGTGGCACCAGGCGGGGTTAGCGCCGGCCACAAAAATACAATCAGTCAGTTCAATGTCCTCGTAGCTTACGGGCACGCTATCTTCGCCCAGGCTCATCTTATAGGCCACCACGGCGGAGCTCATGCAAAGCCTTGAATTCGTATCAATATTGTTGCTGCCGATGAAACCTTTAATCAATTTATTCACCACATAATATTCTTCCGTAAGGCATTGGCCCGAAGCATAGAATGCGACCGAATCAGGGCCGTATTTTTCAATGAGTGTTTTAAACACCATTGCTGTTCTTTCTAAAGCGGCATCCCATGTAACACGTTGCCTGGGCATGTTTTTATTGTAGCGCATTTCAGGATACAACAGCCGGTCGCTGGTATCCATCACAGTATAGTGCAGGTTCAGTCCCTTACTGCATAGCATTCCATTATTTACAGGATGCGCTGCATCGCCTTCCACTTTGAGAGAACCTTGTTTGTCCTTGTGTACAACAATGCCACAGCCCACCCCGCAATAACAACAGGTTGTTTTTGAGCCAACATTTTGGGCGGCTACTTTGGGAGGCATACTATTTTTAGGATCTATCAAGTTGTATTTCTTTATTGCTATTACTAAATCAAAAGGGACGAAATATAAATTCAAATAAAAAAATCAAATCACAAATCAAACATCACACATCACAAATCATACATCAGACATCATACATCCGACATCCGATTATACCACTTGCAACGCCTTCTCCTCAACCTCCGCTTTCATCTCTGGTGAAAGCTTTTTAACCACTGCGAATTTTGTAACCAATACTATCAGCGATACTACAATAACTGCATACCCGATATATTTAAAAGCTTCCAAATAGGTAATGGTAGTCGATTTAAACAGGAAGCCAAACAGCATCCCTCCAACATTACCACCGGCTCCTACAATACCACTCACCATACCTACATTCTTTTCATTTACAAAAGGTGTGATGGCATAAGTTGCACCATTCGCCATTTTCAGGAACAATGCGAAAGTCACCATCGATAAAATTGCCATCTCCAGTGAACCAGCTAACGCAAAAAGTATAATTCCACATCCCTCCAGCAACAGCATGGTAGCAAGCAGAATACCCTTACCTCTCATACCATATTTCTTTCCAATTTTATCTGCCGAAATACCACCAAGTGCCCTGGCGAAAATATTCATGAAACCAAAAGTGCCCGCCCAAAATCCAGCGCTGCCCTGGCTCAACTTAAATGTATCTGTAAAGTGCAATGCTGCAACACCATCAAATGTTATCTCCATACCAAAACAAACCGCATAAGCCAGTGATAATGCCCAAACCCTCCAATCTGTGAGTATGCTCCAGTCAGTTTTGCCGGCAGCTTTTTTCAGCCGGTTGATATCCTGGTAATTACCCTGGGGCGTATCCGTTGTGTACCTATAATAAATAAACGCCATTATCAATAACATTACTCCGGGTACTATCATTGCATAGCGCCAGGCTTCTGCCTTTGTATAGCCAAAGCCTACGATGGTTGCAAAAATTACCGGCATCAGCATGTTGGTAACGCCCCCGCCAAGATTACCCCAACCGCCTACTAAAGCGTTGGCAGTTCCTTTAATATTTGACGCAAACATTACGGAAGTGTGAAACTGTGTGATTACAAATGAAGCGCCGATAACTCCAATGGCTAAACGAAACAACAGGAAAGAGGTATAGCTATGCGCCAAACCTACCAGCATAACTGGAATCGAGCCGATTAGCAGGAGCGCTGTATAGGTTTTTCGGGGTCCCCACGTATCGCAGAGCTTGCCGATTATCAGCCTCGCAAATATGGTGGCAGATACTGCGGCAATGATCGTGTTGCCAACCTGCGACTTTGTTAGGCCAAGGTCCTGGCGAATGGTAGGCATCAATGGCGCCAAACCAAACCATCCAAAAAAACAGGCGAAAAAAGTTAACCAGGTAATGTGAAAGGTCTTCATCTGAATACCCTTGAAGCTCAGAACATTTATCTTATCAAGTGGTTGGTTGTTGATTGCAGACATAATTAAAATTTAAGTGTTTACTTTTTTATTTAGTGTATATCGTCAATTGAAAACTTATCGACTAAAAGGTTCAATAATTTATCATGAATAGACATGTATTGGGGATCATGTACAATTTGTTTTTTATTCCTCGGCCTTGGCAATGGCACATCTATAATTTCTTTGATAGTAGCCGCCGGGCCATTGTTCATCACCACCACTCTATCGCTTAAGAAAATTGCTTCCTCGATATCATGTGTGACCATTACAATTGTCTTCTCCCTGTTATCAAGGTTCCATAGTTTCAATAACTCTAAATGCATATTGCTTTTGGTTAATGCATCCAGCGCTCCAAACGGCTCATCTAACAGCAGGATGGAAGGGTTGATGGCAAATGCTCGTGCAATGGCTACACGTTGTTTCATTCCGCCTGACAATTGCCCCGGTAGTTTATCCTTATGTTCCCATAGGTTTACCATCTTTAGATTCTTTTCTACCAGCAATCTTTTGTCATGGGATGAAAGTTTATCGATGGCTGCCTCCACGGCTTCATAAATATTTTTGTAAACGGTTAACCACGGCAGCAAAGAATAATTCTGGAAAACCACCCCCCGGTCAGGGCCTGGTTTTGTTACTTTAGCATCGTTGGCCATTACTTCTCCCGAGCTTGGAATTACCATTCCACTAATGGTTCCCATCAACGTAGATTTGCCACAGCCCGAATGGCCGATCAATGAAATGATCTCCCCTCTTTTTACACTCAAGGAAATATCTTTTACCGCCGTGTAAATGCCTTTCGGCGTTTTGAAACTAACGGTTACGTTTTGTATGTCAATCGATTTTCCAACCTTATTAATTGGTTTCAACATTTCTGAAACCGAATGCTCGACTACTGGTTCAGTTTCTAGCGAAGTACTCATAATGATTATTTTATTTTTTTTCAATTGCTTCTATATTTTTTTCTTTTAGTGCTCTGGTAGAAGAATAAAGAGACACACAAAAAGGTGTAATATAAGTAAGCACAATTCGCATAATATTTCTATTGGTGAAGTTGCCCATCAAAAAAGTATCATAACTGTTTATCAGGTTTAATACAGTCCCCACGATCAATGCAACCAGCAAAGCCGTATATACATTTTTTCTTTGCACAGTGATCATTTTTGAAGCAGAGCGTATTTCCATTATTCAAAAGGTTTAATTTTTTTCGGTTACACCGCGTAACTAAATCTCTTTTGCAGCATCATAAATATCCTGTCCAGCAATAACCCTACAACTCCGATTATAATGATCGCTACAAGGATTTTTGCAATACTGCCACCGTTAAATCCTTCTTCCCAAACAAAATAACCAAGTCCTATTCCGCCGGAAAGCATTTCACCTGCTACGATCACCATCCAGGCAACGCCGATGGACAAACGCAAACCAGTAAGTATGTGCGGTAGCGTAAAAGGGATCACAATTTTGAAGGTTCTTTTCCAGATAGAAAAGCCAAAAGCCTTTCCTACGTTCTTATGATCCTGCGGTATGGAGGCTACCCCAAAAGCAGTATTAATTAGTGTGGGCCACAGGGAACAAATAAAAATCATGAAGATGCTTGCCATGGGAGAATCTTTAAAGATTGCAAGCCCCAAAGGGAACCATGCCAACGGAGAAACAGGCCTCAATAGTTGCACGATTGGATTAACAATCGCCATTAAAATTTTGCTGGAACCCATCATTAATCCTAACGGAATCGCAATCAGGCTGCCGAGGCCAAAGCCAATACCCACCCGCTTTAAGGAGCTTAATAATTTAACTACTATCCCTTTCGTATCCGGATCATCCTGCATTGGATTTTGGATCACTTCTTTAAAAACCAGCCAGGTATCTTTAGGCGCAGGGATCTCATTTTTAGTATACTTTGAGATCAGCTCCCAAATACCACCCACCAGTGCCAAACCTACAATGAAGCAGGCTATTGACAAAAGTGTTTGTAAGGAAAATATTTTTTTTATCATAGTATTTTAATGAAAGGTGAATGGTCAATTTCGAATCATCAATCCGTTGCACAATGAACAAACTCTGCGAGTGGTTTATCGTTTGGTTGTTTTTAAATATGCTGCTGGATTATTTGGGTCAAATGACACATCGTAAGTTGTTTTAAAAGCCTGCATATCCGGCTGTACAGGGATAGCCATTTCTTTCGCAACCTCTGCATAGAGATCACTCAGTATCAATTTATCTGCGATAGCTTTATAGGCAGGTTCAGCTTTTAAATAACCAAAACGTACAAACTGTGCCATGAACCAGATGGCATAAGATTTCTTTGGTGTACCCACAATGCCATTGTTATAAAAGGTCATGTAATCATCTTTATATTTTTGAACGCCGAGATCACAACCCAGATCGTACGAACCTTTTAATCTTGCTTCAATAACCTGTAAAGGCGCATTTACATAATTAGGTTTAGTTAACCAGGAGGCAGCCTTTGCCCGGTTGCTCATAACGTCGAGCCACTTGCATGCTTCGATGATAGCCTTCATTACATTTTTTAGATCCTCCTTGTTTGATGAAGCAAATGCTGAATTTACCACCAACGCTTTTTCGGGATGATTTTTCCAAATATCCTGCGTGGAGATTTGGGTGAAGCCCACATTTTGTGCAGCCGCAACGCCGTTCCATGGCTCACCTACACAAAACCCTTCCATATTGTCTACCCTCATATTAGCTACCATCTGTGGAGGAGGGATGGTGATGATGCCCACAGATTTTTGATTGATGCCTGCTGCCGCCAGCCAGTTCCTTAACCAAATATCGTGTGTGCCTCCGGGAAAGGTCATAGCGAATGTTACTTCTTTACGACCTTGCACCGACTTAACCGCCGCAGCAACTTTATTCATTTCCTTAAATCCAACTAATCCGCAAAAGTCTTTCGATAAAGTAATTGACTGGCCGTTGTTGCTAAGCACCATTGCAATTTTCATTTCTTTACCTGCCGTACCTCCAATGCCTGTATACACAGACAGAGGCATGGAAAATAAACAATGGGCCCCATCAATTTCGCCGTTTAGTATCTTATCTCTCACTACAGCCCAGGATGCTTCTTTTTCGAGCTCCACATCTACGCCATACTTCGCAAAGAGGCCGAGTTCCTTTGCAACAACTAATGGCGCGCAATCTGTAAGCGGGATAAACCCAAGTTTAATTTTACGGGATGGATGAGAAACTTTAAAAGAGGTGATCCCTGTAAAAAGTGTTACTAATATGATAAAAAAAATAGTGTGCTTTATGTTGAATTTCATCTGAATGTTTTTTGGTTGTGATAATTAATTTCGTCTCTTGCCTTCCCTACCTACTGCTTAATGGCAACTGGTTTTGTATAAAAGAAATCGGGGGTAAATTTCAACATCAGGTAAAACCAACTACCAGTTCTCCGATACGTGTTAGCCGCTGCATCTGTACTGGCCTGTGCCTTTGCAAAAGGCATACTGCCTGTTGCCTTCATCACTGAATAGCCGGCCTCAATATTGGTAAACTTGTTCATGTTATAATTCAACAAAAAATCAAATTCATTACCCAACTTTTTATCAATGAGGGAGGCATCAGCTTTCTTCATATCCTTGTCAGTATAAAAAAGATGAAAGTCAACACCGGCTGTCAATACATTGCCAGTATATTTCAGTTTCAAATAAGGATTCTTTAAACCACCTGCGGGTGACCCGGTGCCTACATAGAAATAATCCATATAACCCCAATGCTTATGTGGCGTTCCGTACAACGGATCAAATTTTTCATCTTCTGCTGTGTTTGCATTATTGCCACTTAGTATATCATAGCCAGGGTTTAAACTGATTTTTCCTTTTTGATAGGTAACCGCGGCGGTAAAATGATAGGCGCTTTTCATTTTTACACCGTCCCTGTTTTTTCCACTTTGCGCATAGTAAGCAGTTTGTATAGCGATTTTACCAAAACCAGATGTATTGCCAATGGTGTGATTGATCATCAAACCGTAAGTGTACCTTGAGTTTGTTCCGGAATAATCAAAAGCATCGGTAGCCCCGGAGGTGACAAATCTTTTTCCGTACACATAACCTGCTGCATCATTGCCAACAGAATCCATTTTATATTTTCCAAAATTGTCATTGAAGAAAAGCGCTGAAAATTTTGTTTGATTTATTTTTTTGCTGATGTACAAACTGGTAAAGGTTTTATAATCCTGGTTGCCGCCGTTGGTAGTAGGTGGATTTAACCAAACAGGCGTACCTGTTTTTGAACTATTATTTATTGCATTGCCTGCTGGCGCCATAGGCAAAATGCCTGCTGGTGTGGGAACCAATACTCCCAGCGAATTCTTTATATAAGGTGCTACATTGGATGGAACGTAAGAGGTATTGGTAATACCAAATGCATCTGAGTTTTGATTATAAGCATATCCTAAATCTATCTGCCAACCTTTATGAACAGTTTTCAATAACGCCATATCGTGTCGTCTTCCTTGTTGCAACCAGTCCAGGTTTCCTATCAATCGAACATCATCATAACTTAATTCCTGGCGTCCTATTTTTATACTCATCAGGTCGATGCCTTTGGCTTTGATGGTGGTGTCTGCCTTATTAAATAATGTAAGATCGGCCCAGCCTTCGTGCAGCATCAGCTTGTTGCCATCCGCATTAGAGATGCTGGAGGCATCCTGTCCCCATACCCGTACATCCTGCACACTAACACCTACCGTTAACCTATCCCACTTGTAACCAAAAATCAGCCGTGTACGCTGAGAAGTAAATGCCGCATTTTTTGAACCTTTTGTAACAAGGTTCCCCAACCCGTTTCGTATCTCTGTCCTTGTACGTAACTGGCCTGTAAGCGATATCTGGCCATTTACCATAAGACCGTTTAGTAAGCACAACAGCATACCAAATGGCAATAGTTTCTTTTTAAAGTTTTTAGTCATAATTTTGTTTTGGTTTTAAGTTGTTATGATTTAGAATCGCACTGACCCCGGCGCCGAGCTTCCCTTTCGATTGTCGGGGTTTTTTATTTTTATAATTTGATGTTGATCTTTTTGTATTTACTCATCAATTTGTATAAACACTTTTCCATCCACCACTTTAACCGGGTATGTTTTAATACTGCATTCATCACCATTCAGGCATTCTCCGGTTGTTAGAGAAAAAACTTTTTTGTGAAAAGGACAGGCAACTTTTGGTTCATCATTCTGTGTACCAATCATGCCGCGGCTGAGCGCCATTTGTTTGCGATGCGGACATTCATTTTGTGTAGCATACCATTCGCCCCTGCGGCTAAAATGGAACAACGCTATTTGCGTATCCTTATATTTCACACATACACCCCCATTAGCAGGTACATCGGCCACACCACATGCCGCGAACCAGTTTGAAATTGTTTGATCTGTAAGCATTCTATTTTATTTGTTAAAAAAAGATATCCTTATCCGGTTAACCGGAACATTCTATTTCATATATCAACAGGGAATCGCAGTGATCTTCACTGAAGAAAAAGCAAACAACCGTTAGAAAAAAAACAAGCAATCGTGGTTTTGATAATGATAGGAACGGACAGATAAAAATTACTATAAAACTTTGTTGTTTATTAAAAGGTCACCAGGCCTTCGCTACCTATAGCGAGCTAAAAAACTTTACAATTATCACTTCCAGTCCGCTACCCTCTTTTGTTCACGCATTGGCTCAAATTTTATGGAAGGATCTTTTTCTTCAGGCGCATTCACGAAATGATTGAAACGCTTTTTTATTTCAGGGTTTTCTATCGCCTCTTTCCATTCGCATTTATAACTCTCTACCAGTACCTGCATTTCGGCTTCCCATTGTTCCCCCATTCCGAGACTGTCATTCACTACAACATTGCGCAGGTAATTAATACCGCCTTCCATTTTGTTAAGCCATGTTGCGGTTCTTGTTAATGTGTCGGCAGTGCGGATATAGAACATTAAAAAACGATCTATGTACCGGATGCAGGTGTCACTATCAAGATCAGCAGCCAGCAACAAGGCATGTTGTGGCTTGCTGCCGCCATTGCCACAAACCATCAGGTTCCAGCCTTTTTCTGTAGCGATTATGCCAAAGTCTTTGCTCTGCGCTTCAGCGCATTCTCTTATACATCCGCTTACACCGCCCTTTAATTTATGAGGAGACCGAAGTCCGCGGTAACGCTCTTCGATGCGTATAGCGAAACTAACGCTATCGTGTAGCCCAAAGCGGCACCAGGTGCTACCCACACAGCTTTTTACAGTACGAAGTGATTTGCCATAGGCATGACCACTTTCAAAACCTGCAGCTATCAATTGCTGCCAGATATCCGGCAGATCACTCAGGTGGGCGCCAAACAAATCTATCCGTTGGCCGCCAGTGATCTTTGTATAGAGATTATATTGTTTTGCAACCTGCCCGATCACGATTAATTTATCAGGAGTAATTTCTCCACCCGGTATACGTGGCACTACTGAATAGGTTCCACCTTTTTGAATATTTGCAAGAAAACGATCATTGCTATCCTGCGATGTATCATTCCCTTTCTTCAGGATCATTTCGCCCCAAAGACTTGCAAGAATGGAAGCCACAGGGGGCTTGCATAATTCACATCCATCTCCTTTTCCTAATTTATTTAAAACCTCGTCATAAGACCTCAGATCATGCACTTTCACAAGATCAAATAATTCCTGGCGGCTATAATCAAAATGTTCGCATAATACATTGCGTATATATTTTCCCTGCGATTTCATGGTGTACACCATCAGGTCTTTCACCATCGGTACACATCCACCACAACCCGTACCCGCTTTGGTACATTTTTTTATCGCATCAAGATTTTCACAGCCATTTTCAGTCACGGCACTGCAAATGCCAGCCTTGGTAACACTTTCACAACTACAGATTAAAGCGTCATCCGGTAAGCCCTGTACACCTGCGCCAGCTTCCCCTTCAGTGCCACCTCTCGAACCCAGTATCATATCTTCCGGGTTAGGCGGTAATACCATTTTATTCTTACAGGTCTGTAACAACATGTTATATTGCTCTGCATCACCTACCAATATCCCACCCAGCAATTCCTTGCCGTCTCCGGATATGTTGATTCTTTTATAAATACCTTTCATGGTATCTTCAAACACCAGGGTTCTTGAGTTTTCACCTTGTATGAACGGATCGCCAAAACTTGCTACGTCAACCCCAATCAATTTAAGTTTGGTGCTCATGTCATAGCCGGTAAAGAGACCGCCCCCGGCCCCTAAAGGGGAGGTCTGGAACGACTCTGTGTTATTATGAACAGCTCTTGAAATTGAAGGTTCTAAAGTCCCTCCGTGGGAGGGATTTAGGGAGGACAGGTTTTTCGCCACCACATCGGCCATTTCATAACCTGGCGCTACCAGGCCGTAGATCATCCCTTTGTGCAAAGCACATTCGCCAATTGCATATATGTAGGGATCATTTGTTTGTAATAAATCATTTACCACTATGCCACCTCTTGGGCCGGTTTCAATACCGCATTGTTTCGCCAACTCATCCCGTGGTTTTATTCCGGCAGATATTACCAACATATCGACCTGTATAGTTGTATCATCTGAAAAGCGCATACCAGTGATGGTGGAGTTGCCCAATATTTCGCTGGTATTTTTATTGGTGTGGATCGTGAGACCTAATGCTTCTAATTTACTTGTTAATATACCGGAGCCTGCCTCATCTATCTGGCGGGGCATCAGCCGGGGAGCAAACTCAATTACTTGTGTATTGGTAATCCCCAGATCGATCATCGCTTTGGCAGCTTCGAGACCTAACAATCCACCGCCAATCACGGCGCCTGTCCTGGCTTTGCCTGCATGACTTTTCATCATCTCCAGGTCTTCAATAGTGCGATAGATAAATACTCCCTGTTTTTCCACGCCGGGAATGGGTGGTACAAAGGCTGCGGAGCCCGTAGCCAAAATGAGATAGTCGTATGATTCGGTAATACCTAAATGAGAATGTACTTGTTTGGAAGAGCGGTCGATGCGCTGAATTGGATCGCCGAGATGAAGTGTGATATTGTTTTCGTGGTACCAGTCCTGGCTGGCGAGTGTAAGATCATCTGCAGATTTACCGGCAAAATATTCACTTAAATGAACGCGGTCGTATGCCGGACGTGTTTCCTCACCGAAAACAACCAATTCCGGCGGATTGCCTGCTGTGCGGGATAGGATCTTTTCGCAGAATTTGTATCCTACCATCCCGTTACCGATTATAACTATTTTCATGGTGCTTTATTTATTAGTTGACTAACAAAAAAGCAAGCAAAGCGTCGTATTACTATTTATTCTATATAATAATTAAATACTTTTCATCTGTTCATTTCCACATTTAATTATTATTTATATCATAAAAATAGGGATTATTTTTAGCATTTTGACTATATTTGGAAATATATTTAACATTTTTTAAATTATAATATGAAAACTCCTTTTTTATCTTTAGTAGGTGCCGGTCCAGGCGACCCGGATCTCATTACATTAAAGGCAATTAAAACCCTTGCCTCTGCAGATGCTATTTTTTATGATGCGTTAGCAAATGAAGAACTGCTCAAATACGCACAAGCCGGCGCTATTAAAAAGTTTGTAGGAAAACGTTATGGCTGTCATGCTTTATCCCAGCAGGAGATCAATACGTTAATACTTGAATACGCATGTTCGCATGGCCATGTGGTAAGATTGAAAGGTGGAGATCCTTTTGTATTTGGCCGTGCCCAGGAAGAAATTGAAGTAGCAAGAAATGCAGGCATACCAGTACAGGTTATACCGGGTATATCGAGTGCAATTGCCGTTCCGGCAAGTCAAATGATACCACTTACTTGCCGTGGCGTCAATGAAAGTTTTTGGGTAACAACAGGCACCACTCAAAATGGTGAAGTATCGGCAGACATAAAGCTTGCGGCGCAATCCTCCGCTACAGTGATCGTGCTAATGGCGATGAGTAAACTGGAAGCGATCATGGATATTTTTACAGCTTATGGAAAAGCTGAAACACCGGTAGCTATTATCCAGGATGGCACAACAGCCAAAGAAAAGATGGTGCTTGGCAAAGTGAAAGACATTTTCTTTCAGGCAGACTATGCCGGAATATCTAATCCTGCTATTATTATTATTGGAGAGGTTGTGAATCTTCACCCTTCTCTCATTAAGGAAAAAATTGGTGAGCAAATGAAGCCAGTATTGAAAAGAGATTAAAGTTTTCATCCCGGCATTCTTCTATATTGTGCCTTCGGATTTAACGACCGCTTGATACATCAGCGTCTCCATCACCTTTTCAATCTTCAGAATTTCCAGTATTCATCTACTAAACCGGCTTTGTGTCGTTACATTCGCTTTATGAAAAAGGGTAAGACAAATTGCAACAATAAGAATTGTTTTTTATGCAGGTTTTGCCTGCCGGAATGGATACCCGCTATTGAGGCCAATAAAAAAACTTTCCACTACAAAAAAGGGGATCTTATATTCAAAGAAGGGGAAGATGTAAAAGGAATTTATTTTGTTTACAGCGGCACAGTCAAGATTCATAAAAAATGGGGAAAAGAAAAAGAGCTGATCCTACGTTTTGCAAAGGGTGGAGATATTATCGGCCACCGCGGGTTGGGCCTGGAATTGCTATATCCTATCTCCGGTACGGCGCTTGAGGCAACAACGGTTTGTTTTATTGATATGCAGTTTTTTAAAACAACTATTATTGTCAATAATGAGTTCACGACACAATTATTAATGTTTTACGCGGAAGAGCTGCAACGTTCTGAAAGAAAAATGAGCAACCTCGCCCACATGCAGGTAAGGGGGCGAATCGCATTTTCGCTGCTGGCATTGAACAGTAAATTTGGTAAGGATACTGATGGCTCTATCAATGTATTGCTAAGCCGCCAGGACCTTGCTTCTTATGCTGGCACCACGTATGAAACGGTGTTCAGGATATTAAACGATTTTGTGCAGGACGAACTCATACAAATAGCTGGGAAAAATATTATCCTTATCAATGAAGAGGCATTAACAACACTTACCAGGGACGTTGATGTATAGTATAATCGAACATTCCAATTGCATTTGAAGCCAGCAATACTTATTAAAAATGGATGCTTTATAAAATGTACCTAAACTTTCGGGCTTCGGTCAATAAGGTAAGAAATAAACAATCCTCTAAAAATCATCTGCGATTTATTTCTTGAAATTCCTGGCCGTGATTGATCTCCCCTCATTGAATTTATAGTAGAGAGTCTCGTAAAAAAGGAACTACAAAGGCTCCCATGTTTTCTTTTTAATTTTGTATTACAAGTGGCTGTATGAAAAAAATAACCGGCAAGCATTTATTCTTTATATTATTAATAACCTGTAATTACCATCTGTTTGCACAGAATTTCACCGCAAAATACCTGGGTATCGAGCAGGGCCTCTCCAACAATTCTGTCCAGTCTATTTACCAGGATTATAATGGCTTTATGTGGGTTGGAACATACGATGGTTTGAATAGGTATGATGGCTACAGTTTTAAAGTGATCCGCAATGTAATTGGGGATAGCACTTCTCTCACAAGCAATTCCATTTTTACAATGGAAGGGGACATTCAGCACAACATCTGGGTGGGCGGCCTGAAAGGCATCAATATATTCGACCCGGTTACGGCAAACTTCTCCAAAGTAAAATACAGGGAGCTTAACAAAAACAAAGAAGAATATCTTGTGGACAATATCCACATGATTAAGGCGGTGAAGGATGGCCACATGTTTGCAGCAACACAGCATCGCGGGATAATTGTATTTGAAAAAGACTCCACAACAGGGCTACAAGTTCCAATAATTAACGGACAGAATGAGGAAGCTAATTATGATGTCACAGCCATTGAAATTGATGAGCAGCGGCAATGCCTGTGGGTTTTCATTCAGCAATATGGGTTGTATATATATGATTTGAAAAAACAACGGTTACAAATTGTTTCTGATTATTTTACCCAGGGTAATTGCCTGCAATTAAACAAGCAGGGTAATGTTTGGCTTGGTAGCGACAACGGGCTTTTTGAGTATAATGTAGCAACGAAAAACCTCTCTGGCAATCTTATGCCCTTAAAAAGTAAGATCGTTAATCTTTGCAAGGACAGGCAGGATGCATTATGGATTGCATCAGACGGCGAAGGAGCATGGACCTTACTGCCAGGCGCCGATAAAGCGGCGCCGCTTACTTCAGCTACTGGTAAATCAATAACGGGCAGCAATGCTGTTTTTTATATTTATGAGGATTTCGATGGAAGGAAGTGGATCGGGACACTGCGGGGAGGGATTAGCATGGTTGAATCAAAACGCAGTCCTTTTCAAATCATTACATATAACCCTGCTGGAAAAAACAATGCCGTAGACAATTTCATTTTATCTTTTTGTGAGGACGAAAATAATAATGTTTGGATAGGAACAGATGGCGCAGGACTGAGATATTGGGATAGGAAAAAAAATACGCTTTCTGAATACCGCCACAACCCTGCCGATAAAACCTCTATCAGCAGCAATTTTATAACAAGCATAATTAAGGATGCTAAAAACGATATATGGGTTTCTACATGGCTAGGCGGTGTAGGCAGGCTGAAAAAAAATTCTCAATCATTTGAAAACTTTACCTGTTTTAATCCAACAACCAGGGAGGTAGAAAACAAAGTGTGGAGGATGTTTGAGGATACAAAAAAAAATATATGGGCCAGCACTACAAACGATGGTAGCTTATATCTCTTTGACAGGAAGGCTAACGAATTTCAAATCTTTGACGCGTCTATTAAAAACCTTCAAAGTATTGCCGAAGACAACGAAGGGAATTTTTGGGGCGGAAATTATACCTCCCTTATCAAAATCGATCGTTCAGAAAAAAAACATCAAACCTATCCAATTGGTTACCCGGTGCGGTGTATTCATGAAGATGCAAACAAAAATTTCTGGGTGGGAACGCAGGATGGAGGCCTTTTACTTTTTTCCCGAACTACGGGAACCTTTGAACGGTTTACTACAACTGATGGCTTGCCAGGCAATACTATTTTAAGAATGCTGGAAGATAAGAAGGGTAATTTATGGCTAAGTACTTATAACGGGCTTTCTAAATTTAGTCCGAAGCGAAAGGCGCTGAGAAATTTCTCTCAATCAGATGGGCTGCAAAGCAATCAATTTAGTTTTAATGCGGCATTGGCGTTACAATCAGGAGAATTTATGTTTGGCGGCATCAGGGGGTTCAACATTTTTTACCCGGACAGCGTTGGCGCCCAGGCGGATCTGCCGCATGTTTTTCTAAATGGACTTCGCATTAATAACAACCAGGTGGAGGCGGATAATAAATACATAACTGAACGCACACTCGAGAAAATAAATAAAATAACGCTTCCCTATGATGAGGCCGTATTATCCATTGATTTCCTTGCATTGGATTATAGTGGCGCAGATAAAATTAAGTATGCGTATTACCTGGATAACTGGGACAAGGGATGGAATTATGTAAATAATATGAGGACTGCCAATTATTCGAGATTACAAGAGGGAAGTTATTTTTTTAAAATCAAAATAACAAACCCAGACGGTAAGTGGAGCAGTGATACCACGCTTCTGCATATCATCGTATTACCTCCCTGGTACAGATCGTGGTGGGCTTACCTTTTATATATAATTTTATTTAGCGGAGCGATATATTTCTATGTGCGTTATACAAGACGCCAGGACAGGTTGAAATATGAAATAAGGCTGGCGCACCTGGAAAATGAAAAGGATAAAGAAATAACCGAAAAAAAACTTTCATTTTTCACTAATATTTCTCATGAGTTTCGCACGCCGCTTACCTTAATAATAAATCCCTTAAAAGAAAGCATAAGTAACAACAGTGGCCAGCAGGGCAATTTCAACCTGAACACAGCGTATCGGAATGCACGGCGTTTGCTAAGCCTGGTAGACCAATTGTTGCTATTTAGAAAAGCGGGTAGCGGAGAAGATATTCTCAAAATATCAAGGGTTAATATTATCGACCTTTGCAATGAAGTTTACCAATGCTTTATTCAGCAGGCAAAAACAAAACAGATTGAATACAAAATTCAACTTCCCCCGGAACCCGTAGAAATTTACGCCGATCATGAAAAAATAGAAATTGCTCTTTTTAACCTGCTTTCAAATGCCTTTAAGTTTACTTCTGATAAAGGCAGTATTGTATTTGAAGTGACGGACAATGCCGAAGACGTAATCATCAGCGTGAAGGATAATGGCTGTGGCATTGAAGGAGAAGAAACAAAAAAAATATATGAAAAATTTCAACAAGGCACTATACCCGGCGCAGTGCAAAAAACAGGTTTTGGCATTGGCCTTTACCTGGTTAAACATTTTGTAGACATTCATAAGGGCAGTGTAAAGTGCGAAAGCGTGGTGAACAGCGGAACAACCTTTACGATTACGCTTAAAAAAGGTAACGCACATTTGCCGTTCAATTACCAGGTAGAGGATACCGGCAAAAAGTATAATATTCTTGCGGAACTTTCCGGGGAGCAGGAAGACCCCCCACCCAAACAGGATTTAAATATCATCAAACAATCAGGCAAAAAAGCCGAAGAAGTTGTTACTGGAAGAAAATCAATCTTACTGATTGATGACAGCGCCGAAATCATTAAATACCTCCACCACATTTTCGAACAAAATTACCTTCTTTACGAGGCCGACAATGGAATCGAAGGCTTACGGCTTGCCGAACTTCATTTACCCGATTTGATAATAAGCGATATAAATATGGAGGGCCTGGACGGAGTTGAGTTATGCCACCGGGTAAAAAAATCAGAGGCATTGGGGCATATACCAGTCATCTTACTCACATCCGCCACTTCTGTTGATATAAAGCTGAGGGGAATTGAAGAAGGCGCCGATGACTATATTACCAAACCATTTGACAAAGAAATTTTACTCGCAAGAGTGGAATCAATTTTAAGAGACAGAAAAGTATTGCAAAAATATTTTTTTGATAATATCACGCTTAAAAAAACGACTGTAAAAGTACCCGCGGAATTCCAGGAGTTTTTGCAAAAATGTATCACTGTAGTTGAAGATAATATCGATACAGAAGATTTCACCATTAAGAAATTTTCCAAAGCCATGGGCATGAGTCATTCAGGATTGTATCAAAAGATAAAGTCTATTTCGGGGCAATCATTGAATGCTTTTATAAGGTCCATCAGGTTAAGAAGGGCCGCTGTGCTGATGCTGACAGAAGGCATGAATATTAACCAGGCAGCTTTCCAGGTTGGTATAAACGATGTCAGGTATTTCAGGGAACAGTTCGTAAAACTCTTCGACATGACACCCTCTGATTATATAAAAAAATACCGTCACTCTTTCAATCGCGACTTTAATATTATTAGAGAAGAATAACGTGCGGTTTTTATAGCTTCCCCGGTTGCAACGGTTGTTATTTGTGATTTTACCTCCTTTCTTTTGGCGATTTACCCCCCTTTTTCGCCTATGAGGGTACGTAGATTGCGTGCAGTAATCTCAGAACATGCTTGTTATTTTTAATGGTTACCATTAGAACATCGTTCTTTCACCTTAGCATCCCTGGTTCTTTTGCGTGAAAAAAAATTCAGG
>JBDSAP010000159.1:0-6273 GCA_039922055.1 Ferruginibacter sp. | reverse complement strand
CATACTGGTTGTTGAAGAGTAAGCTACAGGCTGTGTTCGGTGAGGACACCGACCACGGGAGCCAAATTTACCGTAACCACCTTCAAAATATACAACGGTAAATTTAAAAAAAACAAAATAAATGAAGAATAAAATTGAAGCCATGCTGCAAAGCATGGCTGTGTCATTTTTTGCAACCAGCTCACTTTTTCTTAGGTTGACGGCTATGGTGAGGACACCGACCTTGGAGAGCGAAAGGTCAATAACAACATTTGTATCTAAAAAATATGCTTCACTATTTATATTTTTTTGATATAAGCGTTCCCAATTCCTTTTTATAATTAAAGTTGTCTGGTAATTTTATTACACCCATAAATTTTAAAACTTTGGGAGAAATTTCTTCACTTTTTGTTTGGTTTGATGTGATTGACCTTAAGTAGTTTTCAATTATAGAAGATAGACTTTTGCCTTTTTGGTTTGCATATTTTTTTGCAGAGTCTATAACTTTTTCTTCTATCGTTAAAGTTAATTTAGTATTCATAATACGAAGCGTGCTTTTCGCCGGCAATTACCGTTTTAGATGGGTATACTGCGCAAGGGATAATTAGTGACCTGGTATTTTGCTCATCATTGATAAAATGTATAAGAGTGACGCCAATGAAGCTTAATTGAAAAACTTCTGCTGGGTTCAAAAAATTGCTCATTATTTTATCCCTTGTTTACCATAACAGATCCTTACAGAAAATCATCCGAATCTCTATAAGCTTTGATCAAAGCCAGTTCCCCTTCTTTGCCGGGTTTTGAATTTCCATGCTCCATTCCCAAGACGCCTTTGTATCCTTTTTTATAAATGTGAGCGAAGATATTTTTGTAGTTCATTTCACCTGTGGTGGGTTCATTTCGTCCTGGATTATCGCCTATTTGCAAATAGCCGAGCTCATCCCATGTCTTGTCAATGTTTTTGATAATATCACCTTCATTGCGTTGCATGTGGTACATATCAAATAAAAATTTACAGGAAGGACTGTTGACTGCTTTACAGATCATAAATGTTTGATCGGAATGGCGCAGGAACAAATCAGGATTGTCGCTCAATGCTTCCAGCACCATTACCAGGCCGTGCGGCTCCAATACGTCGGCAGCTTTGCGCAAAGCGGTAATTACGTTGGCTGTCTGGTATTCAAGGGATAAACTTTTTTCATAGTTGCCCGGTACCACGGTTAGCCATTTTGCATTACAACGCTTGGCAGTTTCTACAGCGGTTTTACAATCAACGATCATTTTATCTGTCCATTCTTGTTTACCGGTTGTTAAAGAAGTTTTCCAGTGCCAATTGTCTGTAGTTACTACAAACACACCCATTGACATGCCGAGTTTGGCAAGCGTATCGCCTATCTTTTTCTGTTGATCAACAGGTCTTCCCATCATGCCGTTATCTTCTATCGAGCGAAAACCCATGCTATGTGCAAATTTTATCTGTTCAACAAAATCAGGACCAGCATGGTTTTTAAACATCCCATCATGGATTCCATAATTCAGGTTGAAAGGTTTTTCATCGGCAAATTTATTTGAACGGTTTCCACGGGCTAAAACGCCGGCTGCCGGTACAAACAATGCGCCACTTGCTAATAAAGCTTGTTGCATGAATTTTCTACGTTGCATAATTTTTAGATTAATGTGCGCTAAATTTACAGCCATTCATTAATAAACTGAAAATATTGTTTAGGTACTTATTTCTTATCCTGCTAATTTTGGCGGGTTCGGGTCAAACAAGGGCGCAGGAAAAAAGATTTTCATTTACCAGGGCGAAAATGGGCTCGCCTTTTACCATCATTTTATACACCGGCGATTCAACACAGGCAACAACAATAGCAGAACGATCTTTCCAACTGGTAGATTCATTAGTTCTTATTTTTAGCGACTATATAGACAGCAGCGAACTGAACAGGTTATGTGGTGCCGCAGGTCCCCACAATAAGCCCATGATCATTTCACCTGCACTTTTTGAAATACTAAGTTTATCAAAATATGCTTATGAAAAAAGCAACGGCACTTTTGATATTACGCTGGGGCCAGTAACAAGACTCTGGCGAAAAGCTAGAAAGGAAAATGTATTTCCCCCTAACAACGCAGTGCAGGAAAAACTGAAGCTAACGGGTTTTATAAAATTAAAATTGAATAAAGAAAAGCATACGGCACATTTAGTGCAAAAAGGTATGCAGCTTGATCTTGGTGGAATTGCACAAGGATATATTGCGCAGCAGGTGATCGGTCTAATAAAGCTCAGTGATATTGATAATGCATTGGTAGATGTAAGCGGCGATATCATTGCGATTGGAGCGCCACCGGATACCAAAGGCTGGACGATAGGGATAAACGCTCCGGGTGAAGATAATAAGCTATTAAAAAAGACACTGCTCATCTCCGGTAACGCAGTAACAACTTCAGGCGATCTATACCAGTTTATTTATCACAATGGAAAAAAATATTCTCATATCATTGATCCCAAAACTGGTTACGGTATTACGTCGCAAAAAAATGTAACCGTCATAGCAAGCGATGGCACTACAGCGGATTGGCTCACCAAGGCTTGCAGTTTATTACCCATAACCAACGCCAAAAAACTTGCAACTGAATTAAATGCAGCACTATTGATCGTTGAATTAAAAAATGATAAAATGATGATGTATGCCAACAAAGAAATGGAGGCTTTTTGGAAACATTAGAAACAATGATTATTAAAAAAAAATAAATAAAAGAGAAAGTTGAAAAAATTCCCGATCACATTATTAAGCTCCTTAAGTTGCCTTTTTACAACAGCCCAGGCGCCAGCAGAAAACTTTAAGAGTTACCAGCAGGATATTCCCGGCACTGAGTATAAATTTAATATGGTGCCTGTAAAAGCTGGTAGCTTCCTGATGGGTAGCAATGAAAAAGAAGCCAATAAGAAAAATGATGAAGTGCCTCAAAGAAAAGTGAATATTAGTGCTTTTTGGATGGCCGATGCAGAAGTTACAAGGGATGAGTTTGATGTATTTTATAAAGATGAAACTACCAGTCAAAACTCAGATGTGGATGCAGTAACGAGGCCGAGTTCGCAGTACATAGATTTTAGCTTAGGAATGGGTAAAGAAGGTGGTTACCCGGTTAACAGTTTATCACAGCATGCAGCACTGATGTATTGCAGATGGCTCTATAATAAAACGGGCATTTTCTACCGCTTACCATCAGAGGCGGAGTGGGAGTATGCCTGTCGTGCAGGAAGTACAACAGCGTATTATTTTGGCGACGATTCCACTCAACTTGAAAAATTTGCCTGGTACAATAAAAACAGCGAGGGTAAATTTCAGAAGATCAAACAAAAGTTACCGAATGCATGGGGATTGTATGACATGATGGGCAATGTATCAGAATGGACATTGGATCATTACGATGAAAAGATGTTGGAGAAAGAGAAAGACGGCACGACCGATCCATTAACACCTCCGAATAAAATACGTTATCCCAAAACACTCAGGGGTGGCGGCTTTGCCGATGCGGGCGCCCAATTAAGAAGTGCAAACCGCATCAAGTCAGATCCTCTCTGGAACCGCCGTGACCCACAGATTCCAAAAAGTAAATGGTGGCTCACAGATGCTCCTTCCATCGGTTTCAGGGTCATCAGGCCACTGCAACAACCTTCGAAAGAAGCGGTGGAGGAATTTTTTGCAAGTTATCTTGGAAGATGATACTAAATAATAGTTCAATTAAAACTGGCAAACAACACGTTGTTTAAATGCGAAAAAACACTCCCCGCTATCAAACCAAACCTCTTATAAATTTTTGCGGGTCATACTAAATGACTTCGTTAAATTTACAGTCCAATCATTATCAATTTAAAAAGCATGCTACCATGAACAAAAATCTATTATCCCAGAGTAAGTCACGCAGAAAATTTCTTCGTGAATCTTCACTGATTGCGGGCGGATTGCTGACAGCTCCGATCCTTTCCAGGGCAAATTACTTTTCCGGTGCTTCCGGTACAATCAAAATTGCATTAGTAGGCTGCGGCGGACGTGGCACCGGCGCTGCAATGCAGGCCCTTCAAAGCAAACAGGATGTGAAGCTGATCGCTATGGCAGACGCGTTCAGGGATAATTTAGATAAGTGCTACAAATCGTTGAATGCCGATGATATCTCCGAAGGATCCGGTACACCAGTGAGTTTGAAAAGCAAGATCGATGTACCCGAAGACAGGAAGTTTACAGGCTTTGACGGTTACCTTAAAGCGATTGCTCTGGCTGATGTAGTTTTATTGGCAACACCTCCGGGATTCAGACCGATACATTTCGAAGAAGCGATCCGCCAGAACAAGCATGTGTTTATGGAGAAACCTGTTGCTACTGACCCTGCCGGTATACAAAAGGTATTAGCTGCCGCTGCCATTGCAAAACAAAAAAAGTTGAACGTAGTAGTTGGCCTGCAAAGGCATTATCAAAATTCCTATCGTGAATTATTTAAGCGCAAAGAAAGTATCGGCGATATCACTTCTGCACAGGCATGGTGGAACAATGATGGTGTGTGGGTGCGGCCACGTAAACCTGAACAAACTGAAATGGAATATCAAATGCGCAACTGGTATTATTTTAACTGGCTTTGCGGCGATCATATTACAGAGCAACATATTCACAACCTTGATGTGATCAATTGGTTCAAAGGCGGCCATCCCGTAAAGGCACAAGGAATGGGTGGCAGACAGGTGAGAAAGGGCAAGGATAATGGAGAAATATTCGATCATCATTATGTAGAATTTATCTATCCGGATGGCAGTGTATTAAACAGCCAGTGCCGTCATATTCCGGGTACGATGAGCCGGGTTGATGAACTGCTGATCGGTACCAAAGGAAAGATCGAATGTGGAGCTGCAAGGATCACCGATCATGCGGGGAAAACAATTTACCAGTTCGATAAGAATAATGAAAACGAACCTTATCAAACTGAACATGATGAGTTGTTTGCGGCAATCGCAAAAAGTGAATATAAATATGCAGATGCCGAGAATGGCGCTAGCAGCACCATGACTTCTATCCTTGGAAGAATGGCGACATACAGCGGCCAAATAGTTGAATGGGATAAAGCCATCAATTGCGGTCTCAATCTTCAACCGGCATCTTACGATTGGAATGCACTTCCGAAAACAATGCCAAATGCAGATGGGTATTATGCTATTGCTGTACCGGGTGTTACGAAATATGTTTAGATGTATGATGTATGATCTGTGATGTGTGATGTAGCAGGATGTCTGCGGATGTCTGATGTAGGATGTCTGATGTCTGATTTTGTTATAGCTCATAGGTGCAACTGAAAATTGGAGGAATGATGTTAGATGTGGGATGTGTATGATGTGTGACGTTTTTGTTTCGGCCTATTAGGATTTTTATTTGTTCGTCTTTTGCTTTCAATGAATATTATTAATTGCTTTTTGTTGAATTAGAGAGACACTATAATTGATAACATTGAATATTAACTGGCAGCCAACACATCTTGGCGATGATATTATTAAATTACAGCCCCTTGCAGAGTCAGACTTTGAGGGGCTGTTTTCCGTTGCAGCAGATCCGTTGATTTGGGAACAGCATCCTACTAAAGACCGGTATAAAAGAGAAGTATTCCAGGATTATTTTTATGGAGCTGTTGCTTCGAAAACAGCATTTTTAATTATTGATAAAGTGTCTGGCGAGATTATTGGTTCTACAAGGTATTACGACTATAAACCCGATCATAGCAGTATTGCCATCGGCTACACCTTTCTTTCAAGACAGTGTTGGGGTGGGCTGTACAACAAAGCAGCAAAGAAGTTACTGATTGATTATGCATTTCAATTTGTTGACAAAGTATATTTCCATATCGGAGCCACCAACCTCCGTTCACAATTGGGAACAATGAAAATTGGAGCCATAAAAGTGAATGAAGTAGAGTTGGACAGTAACGGAAAAAGTCAACTACACTATGAATATGTGATTGAGAAAGAGCACTGGAAATAACTATGCAGAAACTGAAAATTAAAAATAATTTAGTATCCAAAAATAGATAGACTATACCACATCATACCCTCCAAATCAAGCCGCACAAATCATACATCATACATCAGACATCATACATCGGAAATCATACATCAGAAAGTATTTTCCTGTATTGTGATGGTGTAATTTCTTTTACGTGTTTAAATTGTTTGCTGAAATGCGCCCAGCTATTGTAGCCGCTTTCGTAGCAGATCTCCAGTACGGGCTTGTCTGTGTTGGTGAGTAGTTTGCA
>JBDSAP010000158.1:0-7401 GCA_039922055.1 Ferruginibacter sp. | reverse complement strand
CTCATTAATTTTTATATTTAATGGAATGTCTTTAGCTTTGCGACAGTTTACTATGCAACTATTGATATATGGACTGTAAAGAATTGCCGGATACATTGGGTTTTATGATTGTTCATTCAGGAAAGTTATTACTGAAAACGATTAATGGCGCTTTTGCAGGGCTCACAAAAGATATTACTTTTGAGCAAATGGGAGTTCTTTATTATATTTCACGCAGCAACACAAAAGATATGATCCAACAGGATATTGCGGAAGTAATGGACAAGACAAAATCAGCCATTTTACGGTCTATAGACATCCTCGAGGAAAAGGGATTTGTAAAAAGATTGCCGGTAGCAGGTGATCGCAGGAAAAATATTATTGAGCTTACCGTAACGGGAAAAACCATCATCGACAAAATGCATGAACATTTCCTGAAACATGATGAAGTATTAAAAGAAGGTATTGATCAAAAAGATTTGCAAACCACTATGTGTGTATTAGCAAAAATTCAACAAAAATGCAAATAATGATATATCAATAAAGTTATCTTTATAAAAAATAATAGTTTACCATATAATTTTATTTCTATTTTTCAATAGATAACAAGCTTAAGGAACAATTTAAAAAAAAGCAATGAGCAATAAAACACTGATTGACAAGGTAATGGCCTTCAAAACTGTTGACAAATTAAAGGCTGCCGACATTTATCCCTTTTTCCGCCCATTAGAATCCGACCAGGATACAGAAGTAATTATTGACGGCAAACGGGTACTAATGTTTGGCTCCAATAGTTACCTCGGTTTAACAAATCATCCCAGTGTAAAAGAGGCCGCAAAAAGAGCCATCGATAAGTACGGGAGTGGCTGCGCCGGATCCAGGTTTTTAAATGGCACACTCGACCTTCACCTTGAATTAGAAGAAGCACTGGCCCAGTTTGTAGGTAAAGAATCTGCATTAGTGTTTAGCACCGGTTACCAGGTAAACCTTGGAGTGATTTCCGCATTAGGCGGCAGAAATGATTTTTTGTTTTCAGATGAATTGAATCATGCGTGCATTATTGATGGTGCCCGCCTTTCTTTTTCCAAATTATATAAATATGGCCATGGCGACATGCAACACCTTGAAAAGCTATTATCAGGTGTGCCCATAGAAGCCTTTAAAATAATTGCAACTGACGGCGTTTTCAGCATGGAAGGCGATATTACCAAGCTCAATGAAATTACAGCCCTGGCAAAAAAATATAACGCTACAGTTTTTGTAGATGATGCACATTCCCTGGGAGTACTCGGGCCCGCAGGGCAGGGAACAGCAGCTCATTTTAATATTACGCATAAGGTTGATCTTATAATGGGCACGTTCAGTAAGTCGCTGGCATCTATCGGAGGTTTCATTGCAGCAGATAAAAGCGTGATCGAATATCTAAAACATCATGCACGCTCGCTGATGTTTAGTGCAAGTATTTCTCCTGCTGCTACTGCAAGTGCTTTGGCTGCTTTGAATGTACTTAAAGAAGAGCCGCAGAGAATAGAAAAGCTCTGGCATAATACCCATTATGCACTGGATGCATTTACTAAGGCCGGGTTTGATATCGGCATGACAGAATCTCCCATCATTCCGATTTTCGTAAGAGATAATGAAAAAACGTTTTTAATGGCCAAAATGTTGATGGACGAAGGAATTTTTGTAAATCCTGTAGTATCACCTGCGGTAAATAATGATTCTTCCATGATACGTTTTTCATTAATGGCCACACACTCTTTTAAACAAATTGACTACGCGGTAGAAAAGATCAAAAAAGTATCTTTTAAACTGAAAGTACCTCAATTAAATAAAGAAAGAGCATGATCCAAATAAAGCAGGTCATTACCAAAAAACAGTTGGCGACCTTTGTAGATTTTCCTCATTCGCTATTTGAAGGAGATAAAAATTATGTCCCGGAGTTGCATATTGCACAACGTGATCTGTTAACACCAGGTAAACATCCTTTTCATAATCATTCTAAGCTTCAATGTTTCCTGGCTTATAAGGATGGCAAAATAACGGGCAGGATAACTGCCATCCTCAATAATAACCATAATGCTTTTACTAAAAGGAAAGATGGCTTTTTCGGGTTCTTTGATTTATACAATGATGGAGAAGTTGCTGAAAAGCTTATAACAACTGCTAAAGATTGGTTGTTAAATGAAGGTGTCAATACAATGATCGGGCCTGTTAATCCCAGTACAAATGAGCCCACAGGTCTTTTAGTTGACGGGTTTGATTCACCGCCGGTGGCGATGATGACCTATAATAAACCCTATTACCAAACACTATTAGAGGCTAATGGCTTTCAAAAAAAGTTTGATCTTTTAGCATACAATCTTCCAACCGCCGTCGTTGATAAAAGGACCATTCAGTTGAAGGAAGTTTTACGTAAAAGGTTTGAAGCAAGGAACATAGTTGTAAGAAACATAAACCTGAAAGACTTTAAAAATGAGGTACAAAATATCTTAACGATATATAATGCGGCATGGCAGGCAAACACAGGTTTTGTGCCCATGACAGATGAAGAATTCAGGTACCTGGCCAAAGATCTGAAGATGATCCTTGACAAAGATTTTTGTTTGATTGCTGAAAAGGAAGGAAAGATAATCGGCTTTGCTTTAGCGATTCCGGACGTCAACCAGATATTGATAAAAATAAAAAGAGGAAGGCTTTTTCCAACCGGCATCTTTAAACTGTTGCTCGGATTGAAAAAGATTAATTATGTGAGGGTATTAGCGCTGGGTGTAAACGAGGAGCATCGGAAAGCTGGCGTAGAAGGATATTTCTATGCAGAGATCATTCAAAAAGCTATTGATAAAAAAATTGCAGGCGGTGAGGCTTCCTGGATCTTAGAAAATAATGAGATGATGAATAAGGGGTTGAAAAACCTAAATGCGACTGTTTACAAGCGGTACAGAATTTTTGAAAAAGTAATATGAGCGAGAAGGTTTTAATTACCGGGGCTAGTGGATTTTTGGGTTACCACATAATAAATGCAGCTTTAGAGCAAGGACTGGATGTATATGCTGCGGTTAGAAAAAATAGTGATATTAAACATCTGAAAGACCTAACCATACATTACCTGTATCTAGATTACGATAATGTGGATGATCTTACAAGGCAATTGTCGCAAAATAAAATTGCCTATATCATACATGCTGCCGGCATAACAAAAGCCATCAGGCAGGAAACATACAATTACATCAATGCGACGTACACCCTAAACCTCGCAAACGCAGCAAAAAATTCAGGCGCCGCTTTTAAGAAGTTTGTTTTTATCAGCAGCCTTGCTGCCACTGGACCTTTGGTAACCGAAGATGGCACGATCACCGAAGCTACTACCCCTAACCCGGTCACAGCTTATGGAAGAAGCAAATTGCTGGCAGAAACTTGCCTGGCAACAACGGGCATACCAATAGTTGTTTTACGCCCAACTGCAGTATATGGACCGAGAGATAAAAATATATTTATCCTTGTGAAATCGATCAGTAAGGGCTTGGATCCTTACATGGGAAACATTCCCCAGCGATTAAGCTTTGTTCATGGAAGGGATGTAGCCGATTTGGCTGTAACATCGCTTTTTAAAGATGCTACCGGTATTTACAATATCACTGATGGCAAAAGTTATAATCGTTATGAGTTTTCTAACATCATTAAAAAGATCCTGAAAAGAAAGGCATTCAGATTTCACATACCGATGCCCCTGGTGAGAGGATTAGCTTATTCGTTAGAAACTATAAATGCCTGGCTCAAAAAACCATCTGTGCTCAGCAGGGAAAAGCTGCTGGAGCTTGCGGCAAAAAACTGGATATGTGACATTGCAAAGGCAAAAATAGAATTAGGATATTCACCGAAATACGACCTGCAAACAGGACTTGAAGATTCAATAGCCTGGTATTCAAAAAATAAATGGCTTTAAAAAAAATATTACTGCACTGAGATCGTCATACAAGTATTACAAACACTAAGTACAAGATATGAAACAAAATATAACTCCTGCGGAAGGCAAGTTGGGCATATTGATTCCCGGTTTAGGAGCGGTAGCTACCACATTTATTGCCGGCGTAGAGGCCGTTAAAAAAGGAATAGCGCAACCGATAGGATCGCTTACACAGATGGGGAGTATCCGCTTAGGAAAAAGAACAGAAGACAGGTTTCCAAAGATTCGTGAATTTGTGCCGCTTGCAGATTTAAACGATATAGTTTTTGGAGGCTGGGATATCTACGAAGACAATGTGTACGAAGCTGCGTTGAATGCAAAAGTGCTTGAGCTTCCTTTGTTGCAGGCCATAAAGCCTGAACTGGAATCCATCAAGCCGATGAAAGCTGTTTTTGACAGATCCTATGTTTCCAACCTGGACGGAAAAAATATAAAGACCGGTACTTCCAAGTACGATCTGGCAATGCAGGTGATTGAAGATATTGAGAATTTTAAGATAATAAATGATTGCAACAGGGTGGTAGTTGTATGGTGTGGAAGTACTGAGAAATACATTGAGTCAACCGATATACACAGCAGTATTGAAAAGTTTGAAGCAGCTTTAAAAAATAACGAAAGCCTTATTGCGCCGAGCATGATCTATGCGTATGCAGCTATTAAAACCGGTGTTCCATTTGCAAATGGAGCCCCTAATCTTACCTGCGATATTCCTGCTCTGACAGAACTTGCAAAAGAAACCGGTACTCCCATTGGTGGTAAAGATTTTAAAACCGGCCAAACTTTAATGAAGACAATCTTGGCGCCGGGTCTTCATGCAAGGGCATTGGGTGTAAGAGGCTGGTTCTCTACAAACATTTTAGGTAACCGTGATGGATATGTATTGGACCACCCGGACAATTTTAAAACAAAAGAAGTATCAAAGCTGAGTGTGTTGGATGAAATATTCAGGCCCGAACTTAATCCTGAATTGTATGGAGACCTATATCATAAAGTAAGGATCAATTACTATCCGCCTCATGGCGATAATAAAGAGAGCTGGGACAATATTGACATCTTTGGCTGGTTGGGTTACTCCATGCAGATCAAGATCAATTTCCTTTGCCGTGATTCTATTTTGGCAGCGCCAATAGTATTGGATCTTGCGCTGTTTCTTGATCTGGCAAAACGTTCAGACATGAGTGGCATCCAGGAATGGTTATCCTTCTATTTCAAGTCGCCGCAAACATTGCCTGAACTTAGTCCTGAGCACGACATATTCAAGCAATTGATGAAGATGCAGAATACGCTCCGGCATATTATGGGTGAGGACCTGATAACCCATCTTGGATTGGATTACTACCAGGAACTCGTTGAAACGCTGTGATAAAATTTCATTCATTAGTTGCATCCGTACTGGGTATAGGATACGTAGGTAAGGGCGGCGGCACGGTTGCAGCAATAATATATTGCATTGTCTGGTACTTTTTACCTGCCGGTTACGAAAAAACTAACTGGCAGGTTTTAATAACTGTTTTAATAATAATTGTGGGCACCTGGAGCTCGAATGAAGTAGATAGTATTTGGGGCACTGATAGCAATAAAGTTGTAATTGATGAAGTAGCAGGAATGGCAATAACGCTATTATTTGTACCAAAAAATATTTGGTATTTGATGATCGCTCTTATTGCATTTAGATTCTTTGATATTGTAAAACCGCTTGGAGTAAGAAGGGCAGAAAAATTACCGAAAGGTTGGGGAGTAATGGCAGATGATATACTGGCAGGATTATATGCGCTCTCAGTAATTCACTTGTGGATATTGATGGCGGATAAATTCAGCTAAATGAAAACATTTCTTAAGGCAAACATAGCTTCTCTCACTGCAAGTTTTTGTGATTACCTGGTCACCTTCATTTTAGCTCATTTTTTAAGATTCGATCCCGTATTTGCCAGCATTGTTGGAACGATCGTTGGTGGAATTGTAAATTTTTTAATTGGCCGTTATTGGGTTTTCAAATCAGTTGATGCACCGGCATTTCACCAGGGTACAAAATATTTTATTACCTGGACAGGGAATTTGATTCTAAATGCTGCGGGAGTTTATTTGCTAATACGATTTGCTGGGATAAACTATATGATCGCAAAAGTAGCCACATCGGTTGTTGTTGCTGTTGCGTATAATTACCCTATTCAAAAGCACTATGTTTTTAAAAATATTGAAAGTGATGAAAAAGTATAAAATAATAATGAGCTACTCGTTATTATTTGCGTTGGTATTTATGGGCTTTGCGGCAAGTGCACAAACTATTGTAAAAGGGTTTGTGAAGGATGCTACTACTATGAAGCCACTTCAATTTGTAAGCATTTTTTTTGAAGGTGGCAAAGGCGTTACCACTGGCGCAGATGGAAGCTATTCCATTATTACTTATAAGGACAGGCTTAATAATCTTGTATTCTCATTTACGGGGTATAAGAAGATAACCAAAAAAATAACACCTGGAAAAGAGCAGATCGTTAACATCGAAATGGAACTCTCCGATGCATTAAAGGAAGTGGTAGTGAAAACAAAAAAAAGAGGCAAATACCGTAACAGAGATAATCCGGCAGTAGAGCTTATTGACCTGGTGATTGAGAATAAGGACAAGAACCAAATCACTTCCTATGATTTTGTTCAGTACCAGCAATACGAAAAACTTTCTCTTTCCTTAGCCAATAAACCGGAAAAATTAATACGCAACAGGCTATTTCGCAACTACAAATTCATACTTGAAAATATTGATAGCACTACTATAGAAGGTAAGTCCCTGCTGCCAATCTACCTTGAAGAAAAACTTTCTGATAGGTACCTGAGGAAGAGTCCTGAAAAGGATAAAACGATCATGCTTGGCGAGAAAAAGGTAAATTATGGTGACTTCCTGGATAATAATGGTATTAGCCAATATATTAACAGGCTGTATGCAGACATTAATATTTACGAAAATAATGTTACGATTTTAACTACTCAATTTCTTAGCCCGATTGCTAATATGGCTCCTACTTTTTATCGCTATTATATCAGGGATACGGTGGAAATTGATGGGATAAAAACGGTAAAACTCTACTTTACTCCAAAAAATCCCAATGATCTTTTGTTCAGGGGAACCATGTTTGTTACCCTCGATGGCAACTACGGCGTGCAAATGATCAGCATGACCATCAGCAAAAATGCGAACCTCAACTGGACAAGAGAATTAAGAATAAACCAGGATTTCGAAAAGGGAAGTGATGGACGTTACCATGTTGTGAAAAGCAGTATGCTTGCCGAATTTGCCCTTACCAGAAACGCATCCGGGGGTGTGTTGGGTGAACGAACTGTCTCTTATAAAAATTTTCAATTTAATACACCAGCACCAGATAGCATTTATAAGGGAAAGGACCTGGTGGTTAAAGACGATCCGGCCTCTCTTTCAGACAGTTTCTGGATCAATAAGCGTCACA
>JBDSAP010000157.1:0-18328 GCA_039922055.1 Ferruginibacter sp. | reverse complement strand
CTTCAGTGGCAGCCAGTCCCGATCTTTTATCGGGATCGCAGCCGATAGCTATCGGCTCTTGTACTTTTTATCTTTATTGGGCGAATTATAAAGTCCCTAATTTATCCCCTGAGAAGTATAATATGCTGCAATAAAAAATGCCGGAATATTCGTCCGGCATTAAATTATATATGTGATTGGTAATTACCTGTTCATTCTCATCGGAATTCTTTTTCTTCCTTCGGCCCTGTCACTTCTTCCTTCCCCCCTGCCTTCATCTGATGGACGTTTAAATCCTCCATCAGCTTCATTCATTCTCACTAAACGACCATTGTATTTTTTGCCGTCAAGGCTCTTGATCATTTTAGCAGCGGCATTTTTATCTACTTCTACCCAAGCGTTCATTTCCCTTATATCCACCTTGCCCAGTACTTCTTTACTTAAATTGCTTTCATCGAGTATGAACTGTAAAAAGCTCGCTTTATAAAATCCGTCTTTCGTACCAAGGTTTATAAACAGGCGGCTGTAGCCGTTATCCCGGTTATTGAATGATGGACGTTCTCTCCTTTCGGAATCTCTTGTATTTCCAAATTCCCTTCTTTCTCTTGAATCAGTTTTTGCATTCAGGTCGTCTGAATTTTCATAATACTTCAGGAATTGATTAAACTCCAGGGCGGCCACTCTTTTTAAAACTTCATCCTTGGTAACGTCAGCAAATTTTACTTGTAGATCGGGTAAATATGTTTCGTACTCGCCATTAGAAATATCGGCCTGCATCAGCTTGTCCATGAAATGGAAAAACTGTTTTCTGCATACATCTTTACCACTTGGAATATCAAGGCGATGAAATTGCGCATTGATCATTTTTTCAAGCGATCTGATTTTGTAAGCTTCCCTGCTATGGCAAATTGTAATGGCGATACCGCTTTTGCCAGCACGTGCCGTACGGCCGCTGCGATGAGTATATACTTCCATATCATCAGGCAACTCGTAGTTGATCACGTGAGTAATGCCTTCCACATCTATTCCTCTTGCCGCCACATCGGTAGCCACCAGCAACTGGATGCTCTTGGCACGGAAACGTCCCATTACTTTATCTCTTTGTTGTTGGGTAAGATCGCCATGCAAAGCTTCAATGTCGTAACCTTCTTTTACCAGGCGCTCCGCAACTTCCTGCGCATCTGCCTTGGTACGGGTAAAAATAACGCCATACATATCAGGATTAAAATCAACCAGGCGTTTTAATGTATCATACCGGTTATGGGCCGGAGTAATAAAATATTGGTGATCAATGTTTACGTTAGCGGTATTCTTTTTGCCTACTGTAACCTCTGTCGGATTACTCATAAAATTTTTAGAGATCGTTTTTACAGCGGCAGGCATAGTGGCGCTGAATAACCAGGTACTCTCTTTTGCAACAGTGTTCTTCAGCACAAAATCAATATCATCTCTAAAGCCCATGTTGAGCATTTCATCTGCTTCATCAAGTACTACATATTTCACTTTTTGCAGATCAATAGCTTTTCTTTCTATCAGGTCTATCAACCTTCCTGGGGTAGCTACCACTATCTGCACACCACGTTTTAATTCTCTTATCTGCATCACGATAGATGCGCCGCCATACACAGGTTCTACGCTTAAGCCTCTCACGTGTTTTTTAAAATTCATAAGGTCATTACAGATCTGTACGCAAAGTTCCCTGGTGGGGCAAATGATCAATGCCTGCGGATGCTTTTGAGTAGTGTCGATTAAATGTAAAAGTGGTAAACCGAACGCTGCAGTCTTCCCTGTACCTGTTTGTGCAAGTCCTACAAAATCTTGTGTTCCTGATAATAAAATGGGGATGGCTTTTTCCTGGATGGGGGTGGGAGTTTCAAATCCCATTTCCGTAACTGCCTGTACTAATTGTTCGTTCAAGCCTAAGGCTTCAAATGCATTCATGTAAATTTTTTTTGTGTTTACATGATATGCTATTCCTGTTGTTGCGCTACTTAAATCCTAAATTAAAAGTCAAAGTAAATACTAATTCCAACAGCCTTTTGGGCATTTCATGCAATACTCGTTATAAATAATTTTGCAAAAGTAGCCCATTTCAACTACATAACCCAATATTACAGAAACTAAAGTGATTTTTATTTCGTTCTATTAAATACAAAGGCTTAATTACTTTTGTTTTAAACCAAGCAGATGCATTAAAGTCATAAGGCCGCTTGTTCACTACTACTCAAAATATTTAAATGCGAAAGATATTTCTGCTATCTATTTTTCTTCAGTTGCTTTTTGGTAGTACCAATGCACAAACCAATCCTGTTCCATCAGCGAAAGATTCAATCGATATGCTGCAGGAATTAATGGACCTGCTTGATTCTACCAACACGCCAGCGAGTTACGCATTTGTAAATGTTGCAATTGGTAATCGTCTTTTCAGCACCAGGAACAACGCATTAAATGCCAAGCAAAATATTTCCAGCACGGTGATTTATTCTCCATCTCTTGGCTATTTTCATAAAAGTGGTTTTAATATAATAGCAGGTGCTAATCTGTTGAATGATGGTAAGAATTTTGGCGTTAACCAATATTCGATTAATCCCGCATTTGATCTTGTTGGAAATAAAAAATTTGCTTTAGGAATTTCCTACACACACTATTTTGTAAAAGATAAATTCTCTACTTTTTCTTCGCCCATTCAAAATGATTTCTATGGATCATTTACATATAAAAAATTATGGCTTCGTCCGGGCATTTCGTTTGGTTACTCAACGGGCGAATACAAGGAGGTTCAATACAAGGATACAATTGTTAATAATGTGAATAGGCACCGATATGATTCGATGACAAATAAGCTAAATGCTTTCTCAATGATGGTAACAGCAAGCCATCAATTTGCATGGTATAACTTATTTGATAAAATGGATGGAATGGCGCTCACGCCCACCTTAATGGCAAATGCCGGATCAGCAAACACGAGCACAACGCATAAGACCAATGCGGCTCTTATTCTTTTCTTATTGCGAAAAGGTAAGTTACCGAAACTACAGTCAGATAAATTTGCGATGCAATCAGTGGGATTAAACCTTGACATTAATTATACTATCGGAAATCTTACAATCGAGCCGCAATTATACATGGATTATTATTTGCCAACAACAGAGTCTAAAAGATTTTCACAGGTGTTTACGTTTAATGTCGGCTACGCTTTTTAAATTAGAAATTGGTTAACAAACAATTACAAATTTTTTTATACCGTTGGCATATAAGTTGAATTGTTTGAAAGAAATAAAACTTAAATTTTATGAAAACGAAACTCTTAACCCTGGCCATTTCATTATTTCTTTTTTCGGCCGCTAACGCTCAAAGCCTCCACTTAGGAATAAAAGGCGGCACCAATATTACGAAGATCACTGGTAAATCTTTCAGTGATGAATTTACTTTCGGCTATCATCTTGGCGGCTTTGCTGAAATAGGTTTAGGCAAAAAATTCTCCATCAATCCCGAAGTTTTATTTAATCAATTTACGCAAGACACTGCTTCCAAATTCAATGCTGTTTACGATTTAAAAAGTAATCTCAAAAATATCAAGCTTAATTATCTTACCATTCCGATCCTCTTAAATTATAAAGCATCAAACATACTCTCCTTGCAGGCGGGCCCGCAATTTGGTATATTGATGGATCAGAATGTGACAGTCGTGCAAAATGGAAAAGAAGCTTTTAAGAAGGGCGACTTTAGCATGTTAGCAGGTGTGCAATTAAAATTTTCAAGTTTCCGTGTTTATGGTCGTTATGCAATTGGCCTAACCAACCTGAATGATATTGATAATAACGATAAATGGAAGAGCCAGGGTTTTCAACTGGGTGTTGGCCTCGCAATATTATAAAAATTATTTCCTGATGATTGTTGGAATACCATCCTTATTCCAGCGGATAATTGAAGAGGGCGCAGCAATATTAAGATCATCCTGGCGGTGTTGAACTATATAGTCAACACCGTTTTTTATTACCGTATCGATATCTGAAAAAAATGCCGGTGGAGGATACCCCGAGATGTTTGCGGAAGTAGATACTATAGGCTTTTTAAATTCCTGTATCAACTGTTTGCAAAACGGATCATTGACAATGCGGATTGCAATGGTTCCATCTTCGCTGCTAAGGTTCGGGGCAACGCCCCGGGGGTTTTCATAAATTACAGTGGTGGGTTTATGCACTCCTTTTATATAATCGAATATTTGTAGATCAGGTTCCATTACATAGCTCAGTAGTTCCTTTTCTTCGGCCAATAACATGATCATCGATTTTGCATTGCTGCGCTTCTTAAGTGTGTATATTTTTTTTACGGACGCTTCATTTGTTGCATCACATCCGATGCCCCAGATGGTGTCTGTCGGGTATAATATCAGTCCGCCCTGCTTTAAGGTAACCAGGCATCGAACTATATCGTTTGAAAATTGCATTATTGTAAACTTTTATATACTTCCATAATATTGTTCGCATATTTTTTTGTGTCAAAAAGCTGCGCCTGCTGGTATCCTTTTCTACGCAGCTCTTCGGCGAGGGCTTCATCTGTAGTAACATTCAGCATAAGTTGGGCAAGCCGCTCATGATCATGGGGATCAAAATACAAAACGGCATCCCCGCCAGCTTCTGGCAAACTAGAAGTGTTACTACAGATTACCGGCAGTCCGCTCCACATTGCTTCCAGAACGGGTAGGCCAAACCCTTCAAAAATAGAGGGATAGATCAATGCCGTGGCCTGCTGATAAATAGCAGGAAAATCAGTTGCAGATGCAAATGCGTTATCATTTGATTGAGGAAGTTCATTCAAAAATATCAGCTTGTCTGCCATCCCGCTAGTACGCATAAATTCTTTTACGATTTCTTTTTCTTTTTTGCCGTTGCCGATCACTACCAGTGGTATATCAAGTTTTTGTTTCAGCAACACTAGCGCCTGGCAGATAGCAATAAGATTTTTGCGTGGCGCAATAGAGCTTACAAATAAAAAATATTTGTCGGGCAAATTATATTTCTTTTTTATCAAGGCTTTTTCTTCTGCTGTGCAGCGATGTTCAAATATTGGATTGCAGCTTTGATAGCAGGTGAATATTTTATCGCCCGGCACTTTGTAAAATTCAACAAGATCACTTTTAGTTTGTTTACTTATTGCAATAATTGCATCCGCTACTTTGCATGCGTGTTTTATTTTCCATCGGTGTACATATCGTTCATCAAAATTATAAGTCTCGGGAAAACGTTCAAAGATGAGATCATGAATAGTAACCACTGTTTTAATATTAGTTTTTTCAAAACCGTGTGGCAACTCATTGCTTAGCCCATGATAAATGCCGGCGGAACTTTTAAGCACATCTTTTATCACTCCGTTCCTTCGCCATAAAGCACCAAAGCGTTTATCGAAAAAACCGCTTGGTGTAATAGTTCTAACATTTTCCATTGCGCTGATATCAAACAGACCGGTTTGCTTTGGAGCAAATAAAATATAATTATTGTGAGGGAAGTTCCGGGCGAGTAGTCTGATCAACGAACGGCTATAATTACCTAAACCGGTTGTGTTCTGAAATGCCCTTTTACTATCATAGCCTATGATCATGCAGATGCCGTTTATTACAATTTATGACGCAAGATATAAAATCAATTGTAGCCGAAATGAATAGTAAAGTAAATATGGCGGTATGACATCGAAACCTGTATTCTTAACCTGGTTGGCGTTTGCTTATTTAAATCAGTTGACAATTGCGTGAGGAGCATTGTAATGAAAGAAGCGGAGGTAATCGTGAAACATCCAAAAAAAGCTGAGAGTATTTGTATTAGAGCAAACAATTGCAGAGGGCATATCAAAATAGAAAGCCGGATAGACATCCAGCTTTGAATTTTTTATCCAATATCCTATGAAAAACCTATTGCAAAGAAACGCCGTATCCTGGTGCTGCCCGTTATACAATTTGATAAAAGATTTACATAATTCATAGTTTTTTGTTAAACAGAATTTGTTGATCCAAAGCCAATAAAAAAATCCCGGAGCTATCAGCCCCGGGATCGTTCATTGACTATTATTTTATTTTGCCAGATGCAAGTATTCTAAAAATCAAAGGCAACCTTAGCAAATAATTTTCTTCCATTAAAACCCATTTGTACAGAATCCCAGGCGCCTCCGGATTCATTATCCTGTGCATATCCTCTTGCCAGTGGGTTTACACCAAGATCTGAATGCACATTGGTAATATTATCCGCTCCTGCAAAAACGCTTATGTGCTTACTTATTTTGTATGACACATAGATATCGGTAGTGATTTTCGCATTGTAATTAAATACTTCAGGTACATATTTGGTTGGGTCTGCATCAGAAGGTACCTGTGGATTGATACCGGAATAATTTGGATTGTCGCCGGGAGGAGCAGCTCCGTCACCAAAGCCTAACAACACTATTTTACCATAGGAGGTAAAGTGTGCGCCGAACCCAAGTTTATTTTTTGTATAATCCAATCCAAGGGAGAATTTCCCTTTTGGTGCTGAGGCTATGAGGAATGCTTCTTCTCTATCACTATAAAAAGTCTTTTGGTGAAGCTTGCTGTCATTCAGTGCAGATGGAACGTGAATCTGGTTAATTTTTATGCGTTGGATATTGCCGGCCAATAATACCTTCAATGTGTTCTTACCCCATCTTTGTGTATAGTCGGCCACAATGTCGAGACCTATATTGGTGGTGTTTACAGCGTTGGCGAAAAACTGCGCAGTAGATACGTCCGTAGGATACTGTGAAGTGAACGAAGCGGGCAATGTTGGGTCATCTTTGCTGAACAATCCTGAAAGTACAATTCTGTCTTTTACTTTTACCGTGTAGCCATCGATGGTAAACGTAAGGTTCTTTACAGGTTGCCATGAAAAACCCAGACTTGCATTCACCGAAGTCTCTTCCTTTAGATCCGGTATGCCAGCAGCACGGGCAATCTTGCTGGTGTTCGGAGCGATCAATGACTGCACCAACTGTCCGCCGCTAAATGAAGTGAGTGTATTGCTGAAATGAATTTGTGCGAGGGATGGCGCCCTGAAACCCGTGCTTACAGAACCACGGATATTAAAGTTGCCTGGTAGTTTGTATCGTGTAGCAAGTTTACCAGTTAATACCGATCCAAAATCTGAATAGTTTTCAAAACGGGCCGCGATATCAATCAGCCATTCTTTGGTAACATCCAGTGCCCCGTCTGCATACACCCCAATGTTGGAGCGGTTTGCGCTCACCACATCAGTATTGCTAAATCCGGGAAATCCTTGTGAGCCCGATGCCTGGTTGCCAGCCGGATCGTAATTTTTGTAAGAAAGTTCTTCGCCGCTGTAAATACCATATTTTTCATACCTGAACTCAGTTCCAAAACCCAGGTTGAGACCTTCTGCCACGGACGTAAATGTTTTATTGAAATCGAGGTTTACGGTATTTTGCAAAAAATTAAAACCACCATCATCAAAATGATTCGGAGTCGATTTACCGATCAGCGAAGCATTAAAAGTTTTGTCTCCAAAATAGTGAAAGTTATTTCTTCCCAGGGTATTGCTCAGGTCCCAGTTCCAGCCCTTTCCTGCGTCACCTTTTATGCCCACTGCTGCTGATATATCCTGGATGTGGGTTTGAATATGTGGGTTGTAATATGTCTCACCATCATTTGTTTTGCGCATAATATCCGGGACAAAAATAAGATTGCCCGATGCATCTAACGGGAAGCGATCCGGTCTTGCACCAAAGTTCCGTGTGTAAGCGTATGCATCAGATCCTTTGTAGTTGAAGGCGCCAAAAGAATAAAAAGTAGTACCACCATTAGCGCTGAAAGGTAACTCCATATTGTACATGATACCGCCTTTGGTAACAGAGCCATCGCCAAAGGCACGGCGCCCTGAATTCAGGTAAACGAGTTTATTTTTATCATTGGAAGTACCCAATGTGTCCACCTGCCTGTATGTTTTACCCTGGGTTAAAAAGTCGGCGCTGATATTTACAAAGCCACCATTCTTACCAAGAGAAAAGCCATTATTTACAGATAGTGTATAAGTATTGCCATCAAGGGCATTGCCGGAGTAGTATTGGTTGCCTGCATTAAATTTTCTTGCATTGAATTTGTTGTCATAATAACCGCTCCAGCCTGTATTGATCGTCCAGTGATTAACATCTTTTCGCAGAATGATATTGATTACCCCTGCCATTGCATCAGATCCATATTGTGCCGAAGCGCCGTCCCGCAATATTTCGATTCTGTCAACTGCTGTTTGTGGAAAAGAATTAAGATCAGCGCCGGAATTTCCTCTTCCTCTTGTGCCAAACAAAGCTACAAAAGCAGTCTGGTGACGTCTTTTACCATTGATCAACACAAGCGTTTGATCCGGGCCAAGACCTCTTAATGTTCCAAGATCTACATGATCGGCTCCATCTGCGCCGCTTTGTTTATTGTAATTAAAAGAAGGCGCAGCCATATTCAGGATGGAAGTAAGGTCCATTTTTGCAGTGGGCAAACCAACCTGGTTTACTTTTATAAGGTCCACTGGTACTGCTGTTTCAATTCTGGCCCGGGGCGATCCGCGGGTACCTAATACCACAATATCTCCCAGATCTATACTGGCAGCTTGCATATCCACCAAAATTTCAGCCTGGCTGTTCAGGGTAATTGTTTGCGTGATGTACCCGATATTGCTGATCTCCACAACGTCATTTGAATTAGCCTGTATTGTTGCGACACCAACTGTATTTGTAGTGGCGCCTTTGTTAGAGGACTTAATTTTTACAGACGCATTTGCTAAAGGAGTGCCTGTTTTTGCATCTCTTACCTGCACCACTATTTGCTGCTGTGCAAAAAGAAAACCAGCGAAAAAAAAGAAGCTTAAGACTAAGGAGATTTTTTTCATATTTGTAGTTTTGGTTGCGGTAAAGGTCTGAGTTTATGATAAAAGATAAAAATTATAATTTGCGCACCCACATATAGAATTGCTTTTTTGGCAAAACAAATGGACACTCTTAATATTTAGATTTTTTCAATTTGGCAATTTGCCTAAACTTTTCCCGGATATATTTCCAAAGCCTTTTGCAGGCAATCCATTGCCATATTAATGGATGAAGTATTAAGTACATAGGCTAATCTTACTTCCTGCTTACCCAGGCCAGGTGTGCCATAAAATCCGGTAGCGGGCGCTAGCATCACCGTTTGTCCATTATGCGAAAAAGATTCCAGCAGCCACTGACAAAAAACGTCTGCATCATCCACAGGTAACTTGGCCATTGCATAAAAAGCGCCACCAGGGTTGGGACAAAACACTCCCGGTATCGCATTCAATCTTGCCACAATAGTATCTCTTCGTTTTTTATATTCCGCCTTTGTAGTGTCAAAATAATTATCCGGGAGATCAACAGCAGCTTCGGCTAATATTTGTGCAAACGATGGTGGACTAAGCCGGGCCTGTGCAAATTTCATCACTGCATTTATTACTGAAGTGTTCTTTGTAACTAAAGCGCCTATGCGTCCGCCGCAGGCGCTGTACCTTTTGCTGATGGTATCCATCAACACAATGTTTTCATCCACACCCGAAAGATGCATAGCACTTGTGTGCGTGCCTTCATAACAAAATTCACGATAGGCCTCATCTGCAAATAAATAAAGATCATGTTTTAGAACGATCTGTTTCAGCACTTCCATTTCCTGGCGGCTGTATAAATAGCCAGTAGGATTATTTGGATTGCAAATAATGATGCCCTTTGTTTTTGGCGTGATCACTTTCTCAAAATCTTCAATGGGTGGCAGAGCGAACCCTGTTTCAATAGCCGAAAATATAGGTACTACTTTTACACCAGCCTCCACAGCGAAGCCATTATAATTTGCATAGAAAGGTTCCGGAATAATTACTTCATCACCGGCATCCATACACGCCATTAATCCCATAAGTATTGCTTCGCTGCCGCCGGTGGTAACAATGATCTGTTCAGGCGTAATCTGTATGCCTGCTTTGCAATAATACTGCACCAGCTTTTTGCGATAGCTTTCATTGCCTGCGCTGTGACTGTATTCTAAAATCTTGAAGTTGCTATTGCGTACCGCATCGAGTATTTGCTCCGGCGTTTCAATATCGGGTTGCCCAATGTTGAGATGGAAAACCCTGGTGCCTCGTTTTTTTGCAGCTTCTGCATAAGGCACTAATTTTCGAATGGGAGAGGGCGGCATTTGCTGCCCACGCTTACTGATGGTTAACATGATACAAATATAATATTCAAATGAAAATTTTGGGTTTAATGTTTCGGGGTTTTGGGTTTGTAGTTTTGGGTTTGTCGTTTGGTTAAGACCCTTCGGACTTTTTAGCAAGTATTAATTATACTTATCAAGGGGTAAAAAAGTGAGGTCATTTTATAATAAGGTGATAAGGTTTTTTCTCTGAGAATTTCTAATTTCTACTAAGGTTAATTCTAACCCATAAAGATTTTATATAACCCTTATTACCTTAGTAGAAATTATGCTGAAAATAGACTCTTAACCTTATTAGCTTATTTTTTTGTTTTTCAATATCACTAATTTATCCCTTGCGGACTATAGCCTACTTCGTTTATCTTCAATTTATAATAAATTTGGCGATGGCAAAAATTAAGGTTGATCTCCATGACATCTACAACAACAGTAACGCGATAGACAAGGCGCTGCTACAGGCATTTGAAGATGCCATTGAAAAAAGAATAACAGAAGTGGAGATTATTCCCGGTAAAGGCAGTGGTCAACTGAAAAAGAAAGTGCAACGTTTTTTGCAACTGCCACACATTAAACCCCTCTATCACCGCATTGAAAACGACAGCAAAAATTTTGGAAGGCTGTTCGTGTATTTTAAATTTTCCGGCCCTAAATAATTTCCTCCATTCAGTATAATCATATAAGTGATTCATTGCTGGGCAGATGCTTGTATAATCTGAAATAAGTAATTACATTAGTTGCCTAATGAATTCCCGTAACGACTATTATAACAGGCGCCTTTACCATGTGGATAAAGCTTAATAGCAGTACAAATTTTCAAACGTGCGACGCCACCGAAGTTAAACCAGGGCGCATTTGCCTGGTAACAAAAAAACAAGAAAGGATTATTATCAATATACATTCAACAGCGCTCAAAAATGGAAGCAATAAAAAAGCCCGTAGATGTGCAAGCCTTTATTAATGAATCGGGTGCATCAACCGTATTAACACAGCTAAAGGCAGATATTAACGCAAGGGAAATTGCAAGCGGGAAAAAGTTTTTAGTAAGTGATGTGTTTGATGCCGAAGGAAACCAGTATGTTGACATGGTGCAGGAAGGTGGCGGCGTGTGGGGAATTGCATTATTGGGCTACACGTACATACTGGAGAAGATGGGTATTCGCTTTTTTAGTTTAGCGGGAACAAGTGCCGGAGCGATCAACACCATGCTGCTTGCCGCTACAGGACAGAAGGAGGAAGCGAAAACGGAAAGGATCATTAAGGATCTGCTGGAATTGCCGATGTTTAGTTTTGTGGATGGCAAAGAGAGTAACTGGTATTTTACAAAATCGATAAAGAGTGCGATTCAGCATTTTGTATTGAAGGCAAATTATGTAAAGAAGATTACCACTTCAATAGCGTGGGTATTGGGACTGATGGCGTTTTTTTCAATTGCATCTTTTGTGATGAGCCTCATATTTTGGAATGGCTGGGTACAAGCAGTGGCTGGTATTGCCTTGTTGTGTTGGTTGCTGCTGATAGGGTTGATTTTTTTTATAAAGCATCGTTTTAAAACTTTAGCACGAGCTGGTTATGGATTGAATGAAGGAAAAGTTTTTCACGAATGGATCACCAAAATTTTGCAAAATAATGATATACAAACGCTCACCGATCTGAAGGATCATTATTCGAAAACACCGGCTACACTACAGGTACGGCGAGACCTGGTACGGGATGCAACCGTTACCGAAGGCGCTGTGATTCCCCCGGGGAATCCAATGCTTACCATCATTACAAGCGAAATTACTACCGGCAATAAAATTGAGTTCCCCCGCATGTGGGATATGTATTGGGACAGTACCAACCAGGTAAATCCCGCAGATTTTGTAAGAGCATCCATGTCGATACCTGTTTTTTTTGAGACCTTTAAAATACCAGTATCACGCAGCATTTCAAACTGTGACAAAATATGGAAAGACCATATCAACTGGAACGGCAAGATTCCCGGGTTTGCCGAATTTGTAGACGGAGGAGCGCTATCAAACTTCCCAATCAATGTGTTTTATAATCCTAAATACATCATTCCCCGAATGCCCACTTTTGGTATACGCCTGGGCGGGACCAATATACAAAGTGCGAAAAATATAAAATCTGTCGGCGAATTTTTTAGCGCACTTATATCCACCATACGCAGCAATACAGATAAAGATTTTATGAACAGGAACAAATCATTTGACCTGGGCATTGAGGTGGTGGATATGGATAAGCATTCATGGCTTAATTTTTTTATGGAGGAAAAAGAAAAGCAGGAAGTGTTTATGCAAGGAGCATTTGCCGCTGCAAGATTCCTTCGCAGGTTTGATTGGGAAAACTATAAGAAAGAGCGGTTGAAAAATAATGCCGTACTCGAAGAGCAGCGAATGAATCCGAATAACTGGTGACGCATGCAATGATGCGGTTTACTTTAGTGAACTTTATACAATTCGATTGTCTCAGGAATATTCTCTATTTGTACAAGATCGTGCCTGATAGCATATATTGCCAGGCCTACACGGCTTTTAACATTGAATTTTTCGAATAACGCATTTCGGTAGCCGTCAATAGTTTTGGGGCTTTTAAACATTTTTGCCGCTATTTCATTATAGGTAAGTTCGCTGCACGCTAACCGTAAAAATTCTTTCTCCTGGTCGTTCATCAAATTGAATGAGTTGCCTTTTGCGGTGTTCTGGTCAATGCCATTTTGAAGTGAGTGCACCAATTTGCCAGTTATAAAATCGGTGTAATAAAAACCTTTATTCATGATGGCGTTGAGGGCTTCGCCTAATACTTCGGGTTCCACATCTTTGCCGAGATAACCTTTTACACCCAGTTTGAGCATGCGTATTATGCTTTCTTCTTTTTCCATCATGCTCACCACGAGGATCTTAACAAGAGGAAAGTTTTCATTCATCCATTGTACTGACACAAAGCCATCCATTTGGGGCATATTGATATCCATCAGGATGATATCCGGTTCGGTATGCTTATTTAACTTGAGTTGGAGGTCGATGCCATTTCCGGCTTCGAAGATGATCTCGCAATCGCTGCAGACCATTTCGATGAGGCTCCTCATTCCCTTCCTAAATAACTTATGATCATCAACTAATGCGATGCGCATTTTTTGTTTGGTTTGCATAACGGGGGTTAATTATTAAAGCCGGCAGATCGTTACATGTTAAGCGGGGGCGGAACATTTATGTACATGTAATTATAAATTAATAAAAGCAACTTGAAATGTGTGAAGGCGGGCGCCTGTAACATTCTTTGCTTCATTAAAACCAATTGCATCATCATTCTTTATTAAATATAAATAAACTTTCGTTAGAAGAAAGTGAAATATTTGGCTGCTTTGGAGTGTTTTGTTTGAAAATTTTTCAAGCTCAAGGTTGTGTTGCGCCGTGGAAAAATGATACTTCGACCTTGATTGGGGTGGGCAAATAAATTCGATCAGGTGCTTTGTACAGCCCTTATCTTGACGGAAGAAAGTGATTCAATTCCCCGGTGGATAGATCGGTGTAGTAGAATCCTTTATAGTTAGCCATAACATCTTTCAGCACTTTACGTAGGTCCTCGGGTTCTACAGTTTTGGTCAAATAGGCCTTCACCCCTAGTTTATACATACGCAGAATTGTTTCTTCCTGGTCCACCATACTTACCACAATTACCTTAATATGCCGGAAATTGTCGTGTAGCCATTGTACACAGGCAAAGCCATCCATTTGCGGCATGTTTATATCCACCAGGATGATATCAGGCGTATTGTGTTTTGTAAGTTTTTGCCGGAGATCTATACCGTTATTCGCCTCAAGAACAATGGTGAAGTTAGGGTTTGCCGCTTCAATCAGGCTAATAAGTCCTTTGCGAAAAAGGACATGGTCATCCACCAGGGCTAAGCGCATTGTTTGATCAGCAGGCATATTGAAAAACTATAAAGGTAAGCCGATTATTATTTTTGTACCGCTTTCAGGTGAACTTTGTATTTGCAATTGGGCATTAATAAGCAGCGCTCTCGTTTGGAGGTTGCGCAGTCCAGCGCCGGGCGCATTTGTTTTTTCTTCTGTATTAAAACCTATGCCGTCATCCTGGATTTCTAATATCAATTTTTCTTCAAGGATATTTAGTACAATCTTTATTTGCCTGGCCTGGCTGTGCTTTACTATATTATTAAGCACCTCCTGTACCATGCGATAAAGGATAAGGGCTTTATCGTTGTCAATCTCCGGCATGGCGCCAATTATTTCATAAGTGGCAGTAAACTCGCCGGTTTTATTTAGCCGTTCCACTTCAGTTTGAATGGCCTTTGCAAGACCAACCTGGCTAATGCGGTCGCTGCCCAGACTAACTGAAAGTGATTTAATGTCCATGATCAACTGCTTGGTGAGCTCTTTGGTGTCATTGATTTTTTCTTTTGCTTTTTGTGTATCTGTTAATTGGATCGTAGTCAAATTTATTTTAATGATGCTGGCCACCTGGCTAAGATTATCATGAAGTTCGCGGCCGATATGTTGAAGGGTTTGTTCCTGGATCTCAATTTGAGATTGAAGCAGTGTTTGAGAGAATTGAGTTTCGAGTGCCTGTGTTTTCTTTTTATACAAGTAATATCTTTTTTGATAAGAGAAAATAAAAAGTATCACAAAGGTGGTAATGAGTAACAACAATAGCGTAACCGCTAATACAATTCTTATTTCTCCGGTGATTGTTTGCATAGTATACCAATAAAAAAATAAATGCACATGATCAGAAAAATAATGTTGTGCAACTGCCACACAATCATCAATAACGGAGGCTTATCCTGTGTCAATTTATTGTAAGTTAAAAAGATAAAGAAATTAATGGTATAATAACTAAATATTCCGGTGTTAAACCAAAAATTTCTGGATCTCGAGATATTTTCTTTGGTAGGTTTTTTATAAAGGGTTAAGAAATAATACAACGAATAGCCGCAAAAAATAAAACTTAAGAGCCCGGAAGTGTTGCTATTGAATACCAATACACTTTCCCATTGCAAACTTAAAACAAAGCTCAAACTGAAAAATATGGCCACTATCCATATCGCAATTTTAATTCTTTTATTATTAAAAAGCTTGTTGTAAAAAAGAGACAACGCAAAAAAAGAGAAAAGACAATTTAAATGATAGAGGTACAGATTATTCCCGCGGAATTCATTTATGATATTTGAGCCGAGATTAAAGGCAAGCTGCACCACTAAATAGTGAAAAATAAAAGACCCCCTTAGTCCCTTATTATGCCAGGAAAATAAAAGAATAACCAAGGGGGGGAGTGTATCCAGGTAATTTACAAACTTGATCAACAATGTTTCTAACATGCTTTTTTTGAATAGATATACCTTTCGAATATACTTGTTATTATAAATACTATCTACAACCGGGAGGACTTGGGCACCCTGGTACGGAGCCGCCACCGTCTGCTGCGGCAGTCGCTCCTTTCGTCGCGGAAGCATCTGCTATGTTTCTTGCGGTGGCCGTGATATCTGCTAAAAACTCACCGGCGGTGGGGCCAAACCGGTAGTCAACACTAATCACTATTGTGTTGCTGTCCGGAGAGTTGTCGATCAGGCCCTTTAATGCGTCTTTGCTAAATAAGTACTCCATAGTTGGTTTTGTTTTAAATTGTTATGAATGATTTTATATAAAACTATGGGTTCGTTCCAATAGATTCAACAGCAGTTGAGCTAAACCATTCTTTTCTTGTAAAATACAGGAAAAACCCTGTATCAAACCTTCTACTAATAATGCTCTATCAATCTTCCATTGCTAAGTTGTGTAAACCTCATTTTAAAGGAGCTAACAGCATTCAAAGAAGTATAACCTACCTCTGAAATTGATACTTAGCGTTCATTTTGTCTCACTCACTTTCAGGTGTAATACCCTTGCACTTTTAATAACCTTGCTGTAGGTTTGTGTTCTAATCTCACTTTCCCGTCCCCCCTGAAATGTTTCTATCTGATTTTTTCCTGCGACCAATTGGCGGTCGATTTTACCATAGTTCAAATGGTACGGCTCATTCAAAGTGAGAATGCTTTTGATTGAGGACATGAAGAGCCCGATGAGCATGCCGGTGAGCTTTGGTAATGAGCAGATGAGATGTCTGTTGTAAATTCTGCTTAGGCTGGGTTATTTTATTTTAAAATAATTTCAGAATGAGAATTAATAAAAATCAAGGGGCGGTTCTGGCAACCTTATTGGTCGTCATTTTATTTGGGTCGGTGTATTTCTTTATTTACATACCCCAAAATGAAAGAACGCTGCAGGCTCAACGCTTTCGGGCCCTGCAAAATATTGATCAAAATGTACATGCGAAGATCGATAACAGCGTTGGGTTATTGAACATCATCATTACCCCGTATATAAAAGGCAGTTCCATAGAAAGGGCGAAGCTTGAAAAATACATCAATGGCTATTCCAGGGTCAACTTTACACTTACGCTCCCCCAAAAAGTTTCAGTACCAAAATTGACTGCTGCAACCGACAGCCTGCCGGCAGACAGCTCCTATACTTTAAAAGTTAATAACGATACAAGACAGGTGACGCTGGCATTTAATAGACGTTTTAATGCTGCCGGGGAGCGGGGCGTTTATGAAATGGCCATGGAGTTTAGTTTTTCCCAATTTTTTTCTTTGCTATTGAACAGGGAAGTTTTTGATGAATATATTGTTTTTAGAAAGGAGGAACCGGTGTTTGAAACCTTTCCCGCAGGCATCAGCCATTTTCAAAAAGACACCCTGTTGGGAATAAAAAACGGAGTGATAGGTTCTGGCATAAGAACGTACACGGTTGGCGGGGTTGAATACAAATTCTTTCTACAACCCGTTAAGCTCATGTCAGATAATGAATGGGTGATAGCCGGTTTACTTTCCAATAAAAATTACCAGGACAAAAAGAACCAGTTGCCGACAAATATGGTGCTGTTGCTGGTAATCATTGTGCTGATAATTATGCTTGCCTTCCCCTGGATAAAGCTATACCAAATGGGTAGTAAGGACAGGCTTACTATCAATGATGGAGTTGCATCAATACTTATTTCTATGTTGCTCATGTCTGTTTTGTTTTTTATATTTTTTCATTACAACAAGTCATTTAGGCCAAGCGGTGACAAAGATCCAAAGATGGTAATTGCCAACAGTATTCGCCAAAATCTTGCCAGGGAAATTGATGTAGCTTTTAATAAGCTCCGGCAATTCGATAGCATGGCTTATAAGCATTCCGATACACTGAAACATAGGGACGATATTGTGAAGTTGAATGATACCGGCATTGCTTTCAATGATAACAGCAAAATACTTTACGGCGATACATTAAATGCTATTGCCAAAGGCTTTCCTGTAAAACAGGTTTTTTGGCTGGATAAGGACGGTGACGAGATCATCAACTGGACCGATGATACAGTAAATTCTCCGCATGGGAATTACAAAAGCCGGCTTTATTTTAGAAAGATAATAGATGGACAGGAGTATGTATTAGATGATGATACGGCAAAAAAAATTTACCTCGACCAGGTAATATCGTGGACGAGTTTTGCTTTTAGATCAGTACTTACAAAACGATCGAAGTTTACGGAAAAGGACAAGCCGGTGATAGCTTGCTTATCTTTCAACATAAGAAGTCTGAATGAAACTATACTGCCAGCGGGTTACCTGTTCGCAGTTATTGACAACGATGGAAAAGTATTGTAGCATTCCAATAAAGCGAGGAACCTCAATGAAAGCCTGCTGACAAAATTTTCTGACAGCAGCGCCCTGCAAAGTTGTATGGTAGCCAAAGCTTCGGGAAACTTCCAGGCAAAGTATTATGATAGAAAATATAATGTGCGGGTAGAACCTGTGAATAACCTGCCCTACTTTGTAGTGGTGTTTGAAGATACGGCCCCCGATGAATTGAGGACGATGGAAAACTATAGTTTTACTTTTTCCATGCTGGGATTATTTTTTGGATTTCTTGTATTGCAACTCCTCGGCATTTTTATTGTCTCGTCCAAGCGGTCATTTTTTAAAAAGCAGTCATTTGATTCTACGTGGGTAGGTCCAAAAAGATCTTGTCAAAAAGAATATACGCTTGCGGCCATAATGAATTGTATCATCATCGTTTTATT
>JBDSAP010000156.1:0-6160 GCA_039922055.1 Ferruginibacter sp. | reverse complement strand
CCGTAAAATGCCAATGAAAGGTATTGATCTTGTACATGGCGAGTATATCGAGGTATCGCTTGATGAACGTAGTGCTAAAAAAATGACGGCTTACATCAAGGTGCATACCGCGGTAGGCATAGCGAGGGTAGTCAACGATGCGAACACAGGGTATTTTGAATGAACCGCTATTCTTTGTAGTGTATAATGAAGAAGAAAATAATTGCCTGATCGTTTGAAAAGCATAGAACACGCCGGCGCCATCCATTGCTGTTACCTGCAAGAGGTTTGGGCTCACATCCAGCATGTACCCTTCTTTTTTTATTTGCTTTTCATTAGAGAACCTGATGATAATATTCGGAGTTAATTGCTCCTGCTGTTTTTTTTTCAAAATATCGATGCCGGAAAATTCCTGCAACTCTTGCGCAAATAAGCGGATGGTTTTTACTATGCCACTGTCATCGGGGAAGGAGAATACGCAGGAAGAATCGAAATGGAAAAAGCCGGGCTTCTCAAAAACAGCTACAGGTTCAGGAATTACCTGAACCTTTTGTGCTGTAACATTTACGTTTTGCAGTAGCAATAAGAGAAAAACAAATGTTGTTTGTTTCATTCACTTAGCAATTAATGAATCCGGTTTTCATAGAAAATATTTTTGATACTTTTTGCATTTATTTATTCCACCACACCGGTGTGCTCACCTTGTCTGGTCCATTCAACAAGGGAATTGCATCCTGTACCGCCTTCCTATTGGTAGCATATTCAAAACTTTGAAATGGTAACCGACGGATCATTTGGCCCGCGGCTATATCAGGATTATCGATTTGAACAACGGGATATAATTTGGGAAATCCTGTTCTCCTGTGCTCAGACCAGGCTTCTATTCCATCAGGATAAAGTGAGATCCATTTTTGTGTGATGATTTGTTGAAGTTGTGTCCCTGCATTTGTTGCAAACTTAATGGGCACATCTGCTGCCGGTGGTGAATTTAAAAAGTCCCCTGGTGCAACCGGTTGTGCTGAACTTTGAATATAATTTTGAATTGTGGTATTGTTAGTTACTCCCCACTGTTGCATGGAGATAGTTATTCCCTTTTCATACAGCTCTTTTGCGGTACCAGCCATATTCCATGAATTTAACGCTCCCTCCGCTCTTAAAAAAAATGATTCAGCCGCATACATCACATTTAATGGGGTAGCGGATGCCGTTATATCATTCCAGCGATCTTTATTAAGGTTAGATAAGTTGATTGCACCACTCGGCCCATTTACTACCGCTGTACTTAATTGATTCGTTGAAAGACCATTTCGCATTCCGTGAAATTTTCCGTCCTGATCAGCAGGATCAAAATATTCTGGTAGTCTCGGATCATTATATCCTTTCAAATAACTTTCCATACCGGCGCTCATCCGCATGTTTTCCCACGGCACTTCCAGTGCAAGTCCGTTAACCGAGTTGGAGCCTACCTCCACAAATGCATTGTCATCGTTGCCCGTCATTACGCCATCAGCAACCGCCTTTTCAGCTTGTGCCTTTGCAGTAACCGGATCAGCTTTAGAAATTCTTAGCGCAAGTCTTAAACGCATACTGTTGGCAAACTTTATCCACTTTGGAATATTACCATGGTAAATCAAGTCATCGGTTCCAAATGGTGTTTGTGTTTGATCGGCTGCTTTTAAAGTGGTTACAGCCGAATCGAGGGTCTTGAAAAAATCCTGGTAAATAGATTCCTGGCTGTCATAGGGTATGCTCAATTGTCCCAGGCCAGCCTGGAAATAAGGTATCGGTCCGTACATATCTGTCGTTTGATGAAACATGTATACTTTCCAGATCTTGGCAATCGCATTGGCCGAAGGGGATATTCCTTCAGTACCATCAATTACTATTTTAAGACTTGGCCAGTTCACCGTATACAACAGGTTCCATGAAAAGATCATAAGGTCCTGGTTAATCACAAAACGGTCCCCGGGGAATCCGCCTGCATCTACAAAATACTGGCTCCACAGATCAGTATACAGGCTATGGATCACTTCGTAGTTCCCGGGATCCGCCCATACGCCCTGCCACTGACTGCGTGCAAAAGCCTTGGGAATGGCAGAAGATGGTAAAGAGCTGAAAGTAGTAGGATCTGTATTTATCTCGTCAAACTTTTTTGTACACCCGGCGCTGATCAGTATAGAGAGAATTGCAGCGGGTATAATGAACTTTATGTTTGATATATATTTAAGTAGCTGTGTCATAATCCAGGTTTATAAATTAAAAATTAAGCTTAAGGTAAACTCCGTAACTGCGGGTAGACGGTACCGGTGTGTATTCCAGTCCCTGGTTGTTGCCTGTTCCCAATGCGGTTTCGGGATCAAACCCATAAGCATTATTTTTCAGGAAGAATAAGTTTCTTCCAACCAATGATACTTTTAGTCCTTTAATAAATGTTTTTCCAAGCCTGTTCGCGGGAAATTCATAGCTTATACTGGCTTCTCTTAACCGAACGTTGGTGGCGCTGTTGATAAAAGCTTCTCCCACCAGGTTACTTCCGCCAACGTATCGCCAGTAATCCTCTACCGATATAAGTTTGGCGTTTTTATCCCCGGTTTCAGTTACTGAATTGGGAACTACAAACCCTGTCAGCCTATCCGGCACCGTTATTAAAGAAGCGCCATGCTCAGCCATTAGCGCTTGTGTACCGGAAATAACAATACCGCCTTTTCTTTCATCTATCAAAAAAGAAAGGGCCCAGTTTTTATACTGAAATGTATTGGTAATGCCGGCTGTCCAATCGGGATTATAATTACCTGCGTAAAATTTTGTCTGGTCTCCTTCTACAAGAGGTAAACCGTTTACATCCACCACTACCTGTCCTGTATTATTCCGCACAAAGCTGGTGGTATAAATACCTCCAAAACTTTTCCCTTCTTCGGCCACTATCATACCAAGCGTTTCAGGAGAAGACAATGGCGGCATCTTCTGTAATGAATCCAGGTAAAGAATTTTGTTTTTATTGCTTCCGAAATTTAGGAGAACATTCCACCTGAAATTTTTCGTTTCAATCGGGGTGGCATTGATCAATGCTTCTATTCCGTTATTCCGGATATTGCCGGCATTGATGATACGAAACGCATAGCCGGAAGGGTTAGGAACATCGATCTGCAAAATCTGGTTGATGGTATTCGTTTTGTAGTAGGTAAGCTGTGCGCCAAAACGATTATTGAATAACTGGAAATCAACACCGGCTTCAAATGAACGAGTTTCTTCCGGTTTTAAATTGGCATTGTGCAATAACCTGTCAACAAAAAGAAATCCGCCATTGCCTCCCGGGCCAATGTAGGGAGATTGTTTTAACTGGTTAAAGCCGGTGCCGTTGCCAACATAAGCATACGAGGCTCGCACTTTAAGCAGCGATACAACTGCCGGCAGTTGTAGCATTTCATTCAGGATGGCGCTTAAGCCAGCGGAAGGAAAGAAGTAAGACGCATTTTGTACAGGGAGGGTTGAGTTCCAGTCATTGCGGCCCGTGAGATCCACAAAAAGATAATTTTTAAATCCTACCTGGGCGGCTATGTACAGCGATTGTTTCTCTGTGCGGGCTAAAGAATTCAGTGAAACTGTTGCAGCTCCATTTCCCAAAGAAAAAGAATTGGCAATGTTCAGCCCCTGCGCATTGGCGTTGATGCCTTCGGTTTTAAATTGTTCTATGCCAGCGCCGGCGTTTACGTTTACATTCCAGTCAGCAGTAATGTTCTTATTGAACGTGATCAACACATCGTTGTTGAATTGGTGGAACGAAGCTTTATTAAGTATATAATTTCCCTGCCCGGGTGTGGTAAGCCAGGGAGAACCATTGTAATCTTTTTCTTCACCGTCATCTGTGTAATGATCCAAACTGGTCCGGGCCTGTATGCTTAACCCAGGGGCGATAATATATTTCAATGCAACGAGCCCGATAAAGCGGTTTCTTTTTCTTTGGTACAGGTTGCGGTATACTGCCCAATAAGGATTTTCGAAGGCAGGTGTGAGTGGCCCCCAATAATTTTGAACAGGTGTAAGTGTCGACAAATCGGTCGTTTCAAAATTTTTGATGTTATCAAGCCGAAGACTGCGGGGCATGGAATATAAGGTGGTCATTGCATGATTGCCACCACCCGCCAGGGGACGGTTTTTGATATCTTCCTCCAAATAATTTGCTTTTAAATCGATCGATAAATTCTTTGTGATCTGGGTCGTTTGCCGCAGGTTCAGGTTGTTTCTTTTGTAATCATTATTAGGTAGTATGCCCTTGCTGCTGGTGTTGGTATAAGAAAAATAGGTTTGCGACTTTTCTGTGCCGGCTGAAAGTGCCACGGTATTGATAAACTCTTTTCCAGTAACAAAAAAGTCTTTAAAATTATCAGGCTGGGGAGTCAGAGCCTGAGTTTTACCGGTCCAGTCTTCCAGGGGTTGTCCGGTCATGGCAGGTCCCCAGCTAAGGTCACCGCTTTTATTAAATGTGCCGCCTTGTCCTTGTCCGTATGTGTCTTGAAATTTGGGATAAAGCATGGGGGTTTCAAACATCACCGAGCTGGAAACCTGCACTCCAATCCCCTTTCCTGCCCGGCCTTTTTTCGTGGTAACTATAACCACACCATTGGATGCATCAGAGCCATAAAGAGCCGAAGCGGATGCTCCTGTTAGAACGGTCATACTTTCTATATCATCCGGATTGAGGTTTGATATGCCATCTCCGTTATCTCTTGCCAATCCAACATTATAGGAAACATCATTAAATGCCTGCGGCGTATTATCAATGCGTACACCATCCACAACAATCAGTGGTTGGTTGTTTCCGGTGATAGAGCGGTTGCCCCTGAAAATGATCCTGTTGGAACTGCCGGGTCCCGAATTGGTTTTACTAATGGTTAATCCTGCCACTTTTCCATTCATCGCACTGGTAATGTTCGCTTCCCTGGAGTTACTTAAATCATTGCCACCCAGCGTTTGGGCGGAATAGGTAAGCGTTCGCTTTTGACGCGTAATACCCAGTGCAGTGACAACTACCCCTTCCATTTCCTTAACATCTGCTTCCAGCACTACATCTACAGTGGTTCTGCCATTCAATGCAACCTCTGCTTTTTTAAATCCTACATAGGATACCTGTAGTACGGCATCTGGTTTTTGAACAGTGAGGCTAAACCTGCCGCCTTCATCGGTCATTGTTCCGTTATCAGTTCCCTTTTCCAGTACGGATATGCCTTTTTGTAAAATGGTTTCACCGTCTTTTCGAAGGCTAACGGTTCCTGTTATGTTTACCTGGTAGTCGCTTTTTCTTTCATCCGCAGAAAGTACAATCAAATTGTTTTCGAGCAGCTTGTAGGTGAGTGCTGTTGATTGGAGCACATTGTTCATCACTTCGTCAATGGATGCATTGGTAGCCGAAAGATTTACTTTAGCATTCCCGGGCAACAGGTCGTCATTGTATATAAAGCGGTAGTTACTTACCCGTTGAATAGAAACAAGCGCTTCTTTCAATGCCGCATCCTTTAGCGTGAGTGTTATTTTATCCTGCGCATGGCCTGTGGCTCGCGCCTGCAGGCAGGCGATCAATAAAACGAATGCGGTTAATTTCATAATTACTAAGCACTTAAATGCAGTTGACCACTTGCGCGGAAATTTGCACGCAAATTTTTTTTCCATAATTTTGAAATGAAAGAGTTAGATAATGGGGGATGCAATTGTTCTAATACCTCGCATTCCCTTGTTTACTTCTTAGAGGGGGATGCGCCAACATCTCCCTCTCTTTTTTTGAAACCGGTTAAGTTTTGCTCATATACTGGGTTTTAATTTGAGAGTTATTTTTTATTAATAAAGACTTCGTTGTTAGCAATTGAATACCGGAAAGCGAAAGAACGGTTAAGCGCCTCCAGAGTTTGCCGGATGGTTTCCCGCTCAATCAAACCGGAAAAGCGTTTTTTCTTAAGTATATCATCCTGCAAATAGATCCTTACATTGAACCAACTCTCCAGCCTGGGCGCCAGTTCCTCGAAAGTTTCGTTGTTAAACTCCAGTTTATTATTAAGCCACGACGTTTCAGCAATCCTTTCAGGATTTTTGCTGTTCAGTTTTAGAACGGCATACAAGGGTTGTGATAACAGTGAATCTGCAGGCTTTATTTTCCCCGGGGTGGAGGTTTCCTGCTCAACCGGGATAA
>JBDSAP010000155.1:0-5967 GCA_039922055.1 Ferruginibacter sp. | reverse complement strand
TAATGGGAAAATAAAGATCATACCTATATCACAGGTGCAATACCTGGAAGCTGCGGATGACTATGTAAAGATCCACACGGCTGAGGGCGTGTTTTTAAAAAAGAAAACAATGCAGTATTTTGAAGATAGCATGCCGCCACAGGAATTTATCCGGGTACATCGCTCCTACATTATCAACGCCCAGTTGATCACACGCATCGATCCGTATGAAAAAGATAGTCACCTTGTATTGCTGACCAACGGCGCACGACTGCCTGTTAGCAAAGCGGGATATATTAAGTTGAAAGAAGTGTTGGGTATTTGATAGTCTGTATGTATACTTGACAAGGGGCAAAATCGTGAGTTGATTTTTTTTATGAGCCGGGCAGAAGTACTACTATTTAGCTTCAGTGGCGTCGCACTCTTGTACTTTTTATCTTTATGGAGCGAATTATAAAGTCACTAATTTATCCCTTGAGAAGTACAATTAGAATAAAATCCCGACAAATAAATATTTCCGATTTCAAAACAAAGCTATTCGCTATTATTACATCTTCGCTGCCTTAAATAAAATAAATATGGATCTCACACCCGAATATTTTAATACGCTGGCAAGAAAACGCCGCTCTGTTTTTCCCAAACAATTTGATACCACCCGCAAAGTGGACGATGCAATAATAGAACAGGTTTTAATAAATGCAACCTGGGCGCCCAACCACGGTCAACAGGAACCTTGGTTCTTCAAAGTATTTACTGGCAAAGGTTTGAACCGGTTAGCCGAAATTCAAAGTACGCTATACACTGCCAATGCAGGTGATAGTTTTAAAGCTGATAAATTGGAGAAAATGGAAAAGCAGCCATTACTTGCATCGCATATTATTTCCATTGGTATGAAAAAAAGTACCGGCACGATACCGGAAATAGAAGATGTAGAAGCTGTGGCTTGTGCAGTACAAAATATTTATCTATCTGTTGCAGCGTATGGCCTTGGTGGTTACTGGACAACAGGAGGCGTTACTTATATGGAAGATGCAAAACATCATTTTGGGTTAGGAGAAAAAGATAAATTGTTAGGCTTCTTTTATATTGCTCATATAGCAGTTCCTTCACCATCAGCAAAGCGGGCGCCCATAGAAGAAAAAGTGGAGTGGGTGAGGGGATGAGGTGTGCTGGTTGACTATTGACGATGGCCAATTTGACCATTGACGATTGACCACTGACCATTGCCCGTTTAATGTAATTGACTTAAGAGGATTCCACGCAAAGAAGAAAGAGGGAAAAGCGCAAAGTTGACTTTTTACTTACTTTGCGCCTTATTTATTCGATTGCGCCTTTTCGTGAAATAGTAAAGAACTAAGTAAACGACATTGATGGTCCATTGTCAATCGTCAATGGTCAATCGTCATTTGCCTTATAAAAATATATTCCACACCGCCTGCTGCCCATAAGTGCCCCAATCCTTGGTTGCTTTTACAACTGTTTCTTTTAACTCTCTCGCCTTTTTTTGCTTCCCCTTTTTTGGCGCAACAATCACTTTATCATCCACAGCGTTTACCTGTACTTTAGTTGCAACCCAGCTTGTGAACATACGTGGAATGGTTACGCCCAGTATTAGCCCGGGCAATCCATGTAAACTCATCGGGCCGCCGCTTACCATAATTTCGTCGGTATAAAATGCAAACACATACACACTGTCGAAGATGATGCCGGTAGCCTTGCGGCAATTGAAACCTGCTATCTCCCTGCTTTCGTTACTGATCTTCCATTTGATATTCATTAGGCTATCCGTTAAAATATATGAATCGCCAAATACTCCTTTTTGCTGCACAAAATTATCATGCTCATAATCATTGTACCAGATATCGTCCTCCTTGTCATTGCCCCATGGTAGCTTTGCGAGCTGATCCTGCTTACTGAATTTATAAACAGATTTCTCATTATTAAAAGTAAGCTGATAATAAGAGGTGGAAAATTTTGGCAATCTGTCCTTCATCATATCCGCCCATATACCCTCGCCGAACGATTTATGATTGTTCGCTTTTACCTCGTATTCCACCATACCCTTGCTGATGAAAACCTGGGAAAAACTTTTTAAACCAATGAGCATTGCTGCTATGCAAATTATTTTTTTCATAATTAATGTGGATTTAGAATCCTGCTGGTTTTGCGCCATTGCTGTTAAAGTGCCAGGTAACGGTAAACATCCAATAGCGGCGGAGTGTGTTGTAATAAGATTCTGTAAAACTCGAGCTGGAAAAGTTGCGGCTGAATCCCCTGTTCTGATCAAGCAGGTCATTCACGCCAAACTCTGCTTCCAGCTTGTTACTGAAAAACTTTTTGCTGAGAGCTGCATTCCACAAAGTGTAATTATTGTTTGCAGGAAAGCGTGGATCCTTTTGCCTTATTTCTAAGCGTGCATCGCTTTTAATATCTATTTTACCCGGTAATGTTACCTTGCCATCCATCCAGCAACTGAGTTGCCAGTAATCAATATTAGCCGAAGTATTGAGATCAGAAGTAGAACGGTTGAAGGAAAAAGTAGGCCTTAGGGAGAAATTATATTTATCATCAACATATTTGTTGACACCTAAGTTTATTCCATAGCTGGTTGTTTTATTTGTGTTCTTCAGGTCATTAACGAAATCTATATTCTGGCTGTTGTTAACGGTTGGTCCCACACTTAGTCTTAGGCCGCTGCCCTTCAGTTTAAAATTATAATCAACATATAGATTAAGGTTGTGCACCCCATTTGAGTTTACAGTTTTATACCTCCTCTTACCTGTGGAGTAATTAATCATACTTGATTGTACAAATGCGTTGTTCGTTTGGGCATACTGTAGACTGCCCCAAAGCCCTTTTTCCTTCAACACATTGTAAGAGCTATACGACATATTAAAGCTGTGACGAAATGATTGATCCAGGTTTGGATTGCCTTCAAATATATTCAGCGGATCAGTGTTGTCTTTGATGGGTTGCAACTGTTCAAGCGAAGGAGCTGTTGCAGAACCATTATAATTTAAACGGAAATTTTTGTTGCCCGACATTTTATATTGAAACATTGCTGTTGGGAAATAATTTATGAAATCGTAGGAGTAGGTCCGGTTTTTAGAAACATCTTTTTGAATGAAATTGTTAAAAGCAACCGAACTTCCGATGGCATAATTTACTTTCTTTTTATTGTACCGGAAATTAATGCCGGGACGGTTGATCGAGCGGTCAAATTTGTATTTGTTGGTGAGCGAATCTATTTCGTCCAGGTATTTTCCAGTAAGATCTTTAGCTGCGCTAATCCTGTTATTAGCGTTTTTGTTGAAACTGTATGTATAGCTAAACTCCATAAACGCATCTTTAAAAAGCGGTTCAGTATAGGCCAGTTTAGTGCTCAGTCCGGTGGTTTCGTTATCCCTTATATTATGCTGATCAATCGTGTCTTTGCGCAGAAGCTGGCCGCCTTCAAAATAATTGTTATTAGAAAACAAAAAGCCATCATTCTTCGATTCGTTCCAGTTAAAATCAATATTTAAAGAAAGGGTTCGAAAAAGCTTTTTGAATTTATGCTTCCACAGCATCGTACCATTTGCGGCATTGTTATCTGCAATATTTGTGGCAGTCCGGTTGCTGTTATTGATGAAATTGCCATTGTTATCAATGGCCTCCGTATAATACTTACTGCTGGTTTGTGTCTTACTGTTATTCAGTTTAGCCGTATATTTAATTGTGTTGAACGAGTCGATCATTACCTCGTAAGTAAGATTAAATGCATGCTTTGTACGGGAGGTATAAGTATTATTGGTACTGTTATTATTCCAACTTGTATCCGGTAAAAATATTTTAGAGAATGTGGTGGTATTACCCAGGGAATTAATTTTCGTGTACTTGTAGCCGGTATTGAGGCTTATTTTATTATTGTTGTATTTATCACTATAATGTAAACCGGCGTTCCAGTTGCGGGGTATGCCCTTGCTGCCACCCCGATAATTATCCTCACCATCACCACCACCATAAAAGTATACATCTCCGTTATCCTCCACCACCATATTGTCGCCCATTCCGCCACCGTAATTATTTTGATCTTCCCAGTCCAAATTAGTTTGCCCGGTGTTGCTCATAATACCATAAGCCGCCATTTTGCGCTTTGCTTTAAATGCATTGATCATGGCGGTATTATTATAGTTGGAAGGCAGGCCGCCACTTCCCGAGATCTTTCCAAAATATCCATTCTTTTTATCGTCCTTTAATTTAAGGTTGATCGTTTTATCCTTCACACCGTCGTCAATACCTGTAAATGTAGCCTGGTCACTTTTTTTATCAAATACCTGTACTTTATCCACCGCATCGGCCCTCAGATTTTTTACTGCAATGCCGGGATCATCCCCAAAAAACTCTTCGCCATCTACCAATACCTTGGTCACTTTTTCTCCCATTGCCTTAATGGTACCGTCTTTTCCCACTTGTATCCCCGGTAACTTCTTTAGCAGCTCTTCCACATTTGCATTGGCTTGTACCCGAAAGCTGTCAGCCGTATATTCTGTAGTGTCGCCTTTTATTTTAATGGGAGATCCGCTTTTTACAATCACTTCCTGTAATAGCTGGCTTTTGGAGATAAAGGGTATTTGTTTAAGATCAAGGTTCGCTTCTGTTACGGTGATATCATCGATATAGTTGGCGTAATAGGGATGTGTGATCAGCAACACATATTTACCAGCTTTGGCATTTTTGATCTCAAATTTCCCCGCCGCGTCGGTACGGACAAATTTATAAAGGACGGAGTCACCGGGAGTAAGCAGGGCCACCACGGCATTGCTAATGTCTTTTCTACCGGCGGTATCGACGATCTTACCCGAAATATTTTGGGCTTTGCTACTATGGTTAAATAAAATTAAAAAGAAAATATGTAGGAGTACAGTTAGTTTCGACATCGTGAGGGGTTGGTGATGTAAGGGATAAAATTCTAAAAACTTTCTAAAAATATCTAAAAAGCTTCATGTGTATTCTTAAATTTACGTTAAACAAATATCAGGAGTTTTTGCTTTTTGCTCTGCCAGGTTTCCATGAACGGTATTTTTTGGCACACCAACTAATCCATCACAACCAATCACTTATCGTTGGTTGAGGTAAAATACTTGGAAGAAGTATTTATTGGTGACAGTGCATTAAGATGATTTGCAGGAAAGAATAGTTTGTTGAAATAAATATTGCTGTCACCGCGTTAGCAGGTATCCTGCCCCGGTAAGCCGGACTAATTTTTGCTTTAAAAACTTACTATGAAATATACCATACTTATCTCCCTCGTTATGCTGGCTTCACTTGCTGGTTTCTCACAAAGCGATAGCGCGAATCTTTATTTTAAAAAAGGAATGGAAGAAAAAAATGCCAGGCGTTTTTTGGTAGCAGCTAACCATTTCGATAAAGCAATCCGTTTTGATTCGAAGTTTATAGATGCCTGGCTACAAAATGGCTATACTAACCTGGAGATGAGGAAAACAGATATTGCAAAAGCCCATTTCACCAAAGTAATTGAATTAGATCCTTCTAATAAGGCCGCTATCAAGGAACTTACTTCTCTCTATTATGATTATCGCCAATATCAAAAAGCAATTGAGTTCGCATTAAAATGTACGGATTGCGAGAATGCTGAAAAGATCATTGCAATCAGTAATTATCACCTGGAAGATTATGGCTCTGCGGTAAAAGGATTGCTGAACGTGGTAGCAAAAAATCCTACGGATGCGGAAGCAACCTATACGTTGGCCAGGAGTTATTTAGAGATGGAGCAATATAAAGAAGCGGTGCCTTATTACAACAAAGCGGTGCAGCTCGATGCCACGAAAAATGAATGGGCATACGAGCTTGGCTTACTCTATTACAATCAAAATGATTTTAAAAATGCGGCGGTATTTTTTAATAAGGCAGCCGAAGGAGGTTATCCGCAAAGCAATGATTTTATGGAGAACCTTGGCTACGCTTATATCTATACCGGCGAATTTG
>JBDSAP010000154.1:0-6355 GCA_039922055.1 Ferruginibacter sp. | reverse complement strand
CTTTATTGCCCAGCGCCCTTGACCCGATCACCATATCTGCCTGCCCATTAATGATCGGTTGCAGGATAGAAATGGCTTCCTCAGGATAATCTGAAAAATCCGCATCGATGAATAATACAATATCCGGCGGTGTTTGTTTGCCTGCCAAATATTCGATGCCTTTTAAACAGGCATATCCATACCCTTGCCTTTTCTCCTGTAACACCGTTGCGCCGGCAGCCGTTGCATGTTCCGTTGTAGCATCATTCGAATTATTATTGACCACTACGATTTCTCTCAACATATTTCCCGGCAACGCTTTCACAACTTTTGCAATGGCATCTTCTTCATTATATGCTGGTATAATTACATCAATATTCATGTATGATTATTCGGCCTGCTAACGGTAAAATATTTTTTAAAATTAGGGCTTATGAAGATGCGTATTGTTGTAACCAAATTTTAATAAGGTATAATATCTTTTTTATTGATAATTGATATCTACTAAGATTGAAGATTTGCATTGGATAGATGGTTAAAATTTGCATTCTATATTTCATCATCTATACCTAATAAATTCACTATATCGCTTCATCATCACCTCCTGTGAGGTGCCGGCTTTATACATTCGAACGATTGAGTAATTTGCCTTTTGAACTTTCCACCAGGAATTGTCGCTATATTTTCGGGCCGAGACCAATGCATTGCCAGGCATGATCTTATACTTTGCCTGCTTTTTTGCCATTGCTACTAAATCGTATTCTTCCATGATAAGTAAGCTTTCATTATACCCGCCTAATTCCTGAAATAATTTCCTGGTAATAAATAATGTTTGATCGCCACCATAACAAATAAAAAGATCGAAACGGGTAAAGAAGGCATTGACCTTTAATATCCATTTGTTGCTATCAAATTTGGTGCGGTACCGTCCAATATCATAACCACTTTTCACCCATTTGATAATATCGGTTGCAAAAGTTTTCGGTGGAACCGTATCTGCATGGATAAAGTATAGGATATCTCCTGAAGCATTGGCGGCTCCATAATTCATTTGAACAGCTCTTCCTGCCGCGGGAGCCTTTAATACTTTGCCTCCATATTGCAATGCCACTTCTGTGGTATTGTCCGCACTGCCTCCATCAACAATTATTATTTCTGCTATGCCTGTATTTTTATATTGATTAAGAAACCTGGTTAGTCTTCCAATAATTTCAGCTTCATTTAATGTAGGAATGATAATACTGATTGTCATAGTATAGCCGCTAAATGAATAAGCAATTTACCATAAATAGTTTCAACCAAAATGCAGGTTAATGATTGCCTTATCATTTATACTTAATCTCCTTTAACTATGTTTTGGGTAGAGTCACCAGCAATTGAACGGGGAAAATGAACCCACCAGGATTAGAGCCGGTAATTAAGCATTTGGAGTAACCAATTCACTATCGCAAAAAGCGGATGGTTTCATTTACGACTTCGTCCATCGGTGCCGGTAAATCATTACCAACCCAGGGATGCATACGGCCAAATACATGATCGCTTTCTACGGTAAATATTTTAGCATTGGGTTGCCAGGCTTTTAATTCCCAAGCCTTTTCAACCGGTACGGCAGTATCAATCGTGCCATGGCATAAAAGAACGGGGATGTTCAAGGAACTGATGGCCTTTTGAATATTTAATTTGTCTGCGTTCATTTGATAATCTTCATACAACTGGTAATACATGGGCATTTGCTGTTGGGTACGGCTGTTGGTGTAATATTGCACCCCTCTGTCTCTCCACTCTTGCATCTTTTCAGCAGGCCAATTACCCCACGGCGTTTTACATTCGCTCACACCAGCCCAGGTAACAGCCTTGCTTACACGATTATCTGCGGCAGCCTGCAATAGTACGATACCGCCACCCATGCTATGCCCAATAAGGCTAAGCTCTTCTGTATCCAAAATATTGCTATAATTATTTAACGGGCTGTGTATCCAATCAATGATGGCATTAAGATCGTGCAGCTCAATGGAATAATTATTTTGCCCAAAAGCTTCCAGATCGGTAAATTCCGCAGGCTGCGCAGGCGTAGTGCCATTGTGAGAAAAATTAAATTTTATAAATGAAAAGCCAGCCCCGGCAAACTTCGCTGCTATCAAATCAAAATTGCCCCAGTCTTTAAACCCATTGAATCCATGAGCATAGATCACGATGGGTTTGCGCCCTTCGTTGGTGTCGTGACAAATATCAACTGCCATTTGCCGCCCGGCCGAGCCAGCTACTATTATATTCTTTACGTTTTGCATAAAAGATAAAGATGAACGTATAATAAATTTACATGGAAGCAGCCGCTAAATACTATCCGGATCCGGTAACGAGCTGAAGCTGATGCTGAATACTGTTCCCTTACCAAGCTCCGACTCTACTTCAACTTTTGCCTTGTGAGATTTAAGAATTGCTAATGTAGTAGCAAGACCAAGACCGATACCATTACGTTTGGAAGTAAAATATGGTTCAAAAAGTTTTGCTTTATTTTCGGGGCTGATGCCAGAACCATTGTCTTTAATGAGAAGCACTACACGCCCGGGGTAATGCCTGAACAAAATTTTGATCTTGCCAACACCATCCTCCACAGCCTCAATGGCATTCACCACAATATTCAATATTGCCATTTCAAGTTTAGCGCCGTCAGCATTTAACGAAAAATCGGCCTCGTCGTAACTGGTAACTAACTGGATGTTGCGAAGAAAAGCTTTATCCTGCACTGCTGCTACTACGTTATCCAATACCTGTCTAAACGAGGTTACCTGCCAATTCATGGCCGAGGCATTCGAACTTTGCAGCAGTTCGGTGATCAGGTTATCGATCTTTACTTCGCTTCTTTCCACAATTTCAAGCAAAATTTTATCGTCTACTTTATTATTGGGATTCAGCAACTGGTTCACCGCCATCTTTATATTTTTAAGCGGATTTCGCACCTCATGTGCAAGCGTATGAATAAACCGTTTTGTAGCAGCCAACTTCTCATTTTGCATAGTCGATAGTTCCGCTTTCCTCATGTCGGTAATATCATGAATGATGCCCTGTACGTAGGGTTCACTATCGCCAACATTTTCAAGCGAAGCATTTATAAGCCCCGTCTTAATCTCTTCACTATTGCCTAACAGCTTTACTTCAAAATTTTCAACGGCTCCGTTTTTATTAATAATATCATTGAAGAGTTCTTTACTGTCTTCATCCTGGAAGAAATCAATGAGCTTTTTTTTACCGGTCAGCTCTTCTTCTGTAAACCCGAGCAACTCTGAAATAGCCGCATTTATGGTGGTAATGGTGGTATCCCTTTCGGCAATGAAAACAATGTCCTTTGACTTTTCAAAAAAACTGCGATACCTGTGTTCACTTTGCATCAGCTTTTCCTGGCTATTGATACGCTCTAGCGCATAGCGAATAGTCCGTTCCAGCTTATCTTCATCAATTTCATCTTTTACCAGGTAATCAAAGGCGCCCGCTTTTGTGGCTTCCATGTCAATTTTATGGGTGCCCTTACCTGTAAGTAAAATAACAGGCGTTACTGATATTTTCGCGTGCGCCTCCTTAATAAGGTCAATGCCGTTTCTTACGCCAAGCCGGTAGTCAGAAAAACATATTGTATAATAATTAGAGCGTAGCGCTTCAATAGCTTCATCATAATTGAATATCCATTTCACTTCAAATTGCCACACACCTATCCTCCTCAATTTTTCATTAATCAGGAAAAAGTCATCCTCATCGTCTTCAACAATTAAGATCTTCAATATTCGCTTTTCAATTGTCATAATAGTTTCCGGATTAATAAAATACACCTATTAACCCTGTTCCGAAAATGTATTCTTTTTTCGCAAAATTGCATATCGTAAAATTACTGTAAATAATCACCTTTGTTATACCATCTTATTACTAAATTTATATTTAAACGAGGTTCGTTCTCTACAACCCATCACCCGTAAAATGGTATTAATCACATAACAATTATTTTTTACCGCAGTATTAGCCTTAGAGGCGAGCGGATAAAGTATCCCCTATAATAAATCAAACCGGCGCTATTATGAGTTTAAAAGTATTACTGGTAGATGATGATAAAATAACTGTGTTCCTTCAAAAGATCATCATCCTTGATAGCAAATTCGCTTCCGAAATTGAAACCTTTACAAACGGGACAGATACATTGGGCTATTTAAATAGCCAATATAAAAATGGCGACGATTTTTTTATTTTTCTTGATATCCACATGCCTGGCATGAATGGCTTGGAGTTGCTGGAAGCGATCAACAAGGAGCCTTATGCGGACCAGGTATTTGTGGCCATGGCGTCTTCTTACTTAGTTACTATCGATTCTACCGAGCCGCTTAATTACAAACAAATCGTTTACTCGTTTGAAAAACCGGTTACCATAGATGTGTGTAAAGAAATAATGCAGTTACCGTTAATCAAAAAGTATTTTGATCCTGCTTGAAGGGGGCTTTCAATTTTCTCTCTGGACCGCACCCCGCAATATTTTCAGACTTGCGCCTTGCGTAAAAATTTCCCCAGCAATAATATTCTTTAGCCAAAATTCTCGATAATTGATAATCTTTTCTTTATTTCATTAAGATAGGTGTTGGCACAATTTTGAATTATAAACTGTTGTCCATATTTTTTAAACAACTGCATAATAGAGCTGTTATTTAACCAACTTAAAATACCTACAATGGAAAAAAATCTGAATAGTAGCGAAGCCGTGAAAAAACTACAATCGCTGGTTAGCAGCATCACTACCTGTATGTTTTATACAAACACGCAAACCGGTATTCATAACACCCGGCCCATGGCTGTTATTGAAACTGACAGCGCCGGAAATCTTTGGTTCTTTACCAGTCAGCAATCAAATAAAGTAAAGGATATAGAAAAGGATGGCAATGTTCACCTCGTATTTGCGCACCCCGGCAAAGACATCTACCTGGATTTAAGAGGCAGAGCAAGTATAGAAAGGGACCGCAAATCGATTGAAGAGAAATGGAACCCGATGGTTAAGGCCTGGTTCCCGGAAGGCGTGAATGATCCTGACCTTTGCCTGGTGAAAATAAAAACCGATGAAGCGCATTACTGGGATACAGAGTCTACCAAAATGGTAGAAATGCTGAAGATAGTAGGCTCCGTAGTAACTGGGAAACAATTGGTGGAAGGCGTGCATGGAGACCTGTTAGTTTAGGTCCGTAAAAACAAACAACCCTTTTTCTCCCCGGTTATTTTGAAATTCAAAATGCCAGGAGAAAAAGGGTTTATTTAACCTGGAAAATCTATAGATATTGCTCAATATCTTTAAGTGATATCGGCTTCTCTAAAATGTTTATGGAGTTCCCAAGGCGGCTCCGGTATTCTTTTGCAGCCTGGTACGCACTGATCAGTGTTATATGCATGTCGGGGTAGTCCTTATGAATGTTCTCCGCCATTTTCCATCCCATCCCATCCGGCAAATTATTATCTAGTAACAAGGCATCGGGTACGAGGGAATTGATTTTACTAAAGCCATCGCTCATGGTATGAGCGGTGTGTACTTCGTAATTTTTTTTAGTGAGGAAAAGCTTAATCATCAAACACAAGTCAATTTCATCATCTACTATTAATACTCTTTTCATAAGCAAAATGTTTCTAAAATTGTGCCAGCCCGTTACCCGTTGAAATTCAAACTGATGTAGAATTAATTCCTCATGGGTAAATGGCACAATTTTTTGATCTTTATTACATTAGATTAAACTTTAAAAAAAATATAGTATGTCAAATCCAAACAAAATAATTCTTGGCCTTATCGGTGCCGCTGCGGTAGGTGTAGTGGTGGGAATGTTGCTTGCGCCGGAAAAAGGTGGAGAAGTTCGTCAAAAAATAGCTGACAAAGCGAGTGATATAGCATCGCGGATCGGAGAAATAATCACTTCAGGAAAAGAGAAACTAAGTGAAGCAGGCGAAACCGTTGCCAATAAAGCACGGAACTTTTCGGGCGATATAAACCAAAGGGCTGATGCTGCAAAAAACAGTATGAGTTAAGGTGATCGTGCAAATAGCAAAGCGAGCCCATGGGTTCGCTTTGCTATTTAAAGAATCAATTATCTATCAGCGTGGCGATACTAAACCAATAATTGCAGAGTTGCTTCATCGTTTCTACCAGTATGTCGTAACTCACCGGTTTCACGATATAGGTATTGGCGCCGAGGTCATAACAGCGCCTCACTTCAAGTTGGTTTTTAGTGGTACTGAAAACAACAACAGGAATTTTTCGAAAGTTATCGTTGGACTTTATTTTTTTAAGCACTTCCCTCCCGTCCATCTTAGGCATGTTGAGGTCGAGCAAGATCAATTTTGGATAATTTGCTTCAGACGA
>JBDSAP010000153.1:0-2577 GCA_039922055.1 Ferruginibacter sp. | reverse complement strand
CAGAACGCGAGGCAGATTTTTGGCTGTTTGGTGGTATTTTTCGGCCCGTATATTTGGAAATAGTTCCTCCCACTTTCATTGAACGTGTTGCAATAGATGCAACCGCAAGCGGCTATTTTAATGTACGGGTTTTCAGCAATGCTTCTGCCAGGCAAACAGTAGAAGCGCAGGTATTTGAATTGAATGGTAGGGCATTGGGCAAGCCATTTACTTTACTCGATGGGGATAGTGTGTTGCGTCAGCATTTTAATAATATTAAATTGTGGAACCCCGAAAAGCCTCTCTTATACAATGTCATTATCTCAATAAAAGAAAATGGGAAAACTCTTCATACCATCAAACAGCGATTTGGATTTCGTTCGGCTGAATTGCGGAAAAATGACGGCTTTTATGTGAATGGAGTAAAGGTAATTTTTAAAGGGGTGAACCGCCATAGCGAATGGCCTGAAAGCGGGCGAACATTGAGCCGTGACATTCATTTAATGGATATCCGTATAATGAAAGACATGAACATGAACGCAGTGCGTATGAGCCATTATCCACCCAATAAAGAGTTCCTGGATCTTTGCGATTCGTTGGGTTTATTTGTACTGGACGAGCTAACCGGTTGGCAGGCTGCTTATGATACGGTCGTGGGCAGAAAGCTCGTAAAGGAACTGGTAGTAAGAGATGTTAACCATCCCTGCATTGTGATTTGGGATAATGGAAATGAAGGTGGCTGGAACAGGGCGCTCGACAATGATTACCAATTATATGATCCTCAAAAAAGATTGGTCATCCATCCATGGGAAAGATTCAACGGCACCAATACCAAACACTACCCTGATTTTAAATATGTGCAGAATGAAGTGGCTACTGGTAAGGATATTTTCTTTCCAACTGAATTTATGCATGGCTTATTTGATGGTGGACATGGAGCCGCATTAGATGATTTTTGGAACGAGCTAATGAAACATCCGAATGCAGCAGGTGGTTTTTTATGGAGCCTGCACGACGAAGGCATTATGCGTAAAGACAAACATGATAGTATTGATGTGGCCGGCAACCAGGCGCCCGATGGTATCGTTGGTCCGCACCGGGAAAAAGAAGGGAGTTTTTATACTATCAAAGAAATTTGGAGTCCCGTTTATATTGAAATAAAAAAGCTGCCCGTAGATTTTGATGGAAAACTACCAGTTACCAACCGTTACCTGTACACTAACCTGGCTGAATGCTGGTTTGAATGGAAGCTGCTACGTTTTCCAACAGCGAAAGGCGGAACGAAAAATGACCCGGTGATCGCAAAGGGAACAGCGCCCCGCATCCCGGTAGCGCCTGGCCAAATTGGTATGCTGGATCTTGATCTCAAACAAAATTTCGGCAATGCAGAGGCTTTATATGTAACAGCATATAGTGCAGATAATAAAGAAATTTTTACCTGGAGCTGGCCGGTTATTTCACCACTAAAAATTGCTGAAAAGGCTCAGCCAATAAAAACCAACGCTCCCATCACAACAAAGGACAGGGGAGATAATTTTGAATTAACTAATGATGGCATCACGTATTACTTCAGCAAAACAACCGGCTTTTTAGATAGCGTACGAAACAACAAAACAATTATTTCATTTAGTAATGGTCCCGCATTGGCAGGTGTTTCGCTTACAGTAAAGTCATTTAAAAATTATCAGCAGGAGGGTCAATATATCATTGAACCGGTTTACCAGGAAGATGATCAATTTGCCGTAAAATGGATCTTCGAAAAAGGCAAGCTACCTCAACTAAATTACAAATATACTATCAGCGGGAAGCATGATTACGCGGGCATCACTTTTAACTATCCTGAAGAAAAAATAACGGGGATGAAGTGGCTTGGCCGCGGGCCTTATCACGTATGGAAAAACAGGCTGAAGGGTTTACTGTGGGGTGTTTGGCAAAAGAAGTACAACAATACCACTACCGGCGAATCGTGGATCTACCCGGAGTTTAAAGGATGGCATGCTGATATGTATTGGGCGACGGTGCAGAACAAGCAATCTGATTTTACCATTTACACAAAAGAGGAAAATGTTTTCTTTCAAATGCTTGCGCCGTCAAAGCCACGGGCCGCAAAAAACGATAATACAAGCCCTGCTTTTCCCGGAAATACAATTGGATTTTTTAGCAGCATCAGCGCAATTGGTACCAAGTTTCAACCGGCAGATGTGATGGGACCGGAAAGCCAAAAAAATGAAGCAATGAAAGCCCCTTTTACCGGTTCTTTATTGTTTGATTTTAGCCAACATTCAAAAACGAAATAGTGAAATACAACGAGCAACTGTGTGTCATTCTCCTCTTCTGGCGTTGCGGCTTAAATGCAAAGTAATACCAGCTATATTAAAACATTAACTGTTTTACGACCTTAATGTGAAACTACTGCAACTTAAATATTTAAACCCCCGCATACGCTGAATACCTGCCCCGTGATGTAGCTACTGGCGGCGCCTGCCAGGAACAGCGTAACATTTGCAATGTCTTCGGTAGTTCCAAATCTTCCGAGTGGAATTCCAGCTTTGTATTTTTCGGCGCCATCGCCTGTCTTCAGGTAACCGGTCATATCTG
>JBDSAP010000152.1:0-2759 GCA_039922055.1 Ferruginibacter sp. | reverse complement strand
ACCTGTACGGTCGCTTTTATTAGTGCCGGTATCTATAATATGATTTAAAAGCTGAAGGTATTGCTGCATAACCTGCAAGTTAACGCCGTAAGTTTTAAAGGTTGAAAAAGAATGAAAGTTTTTAATCACAAAAAAGCCGGCCGAATGTGAATTGATTATGCGAATTTTGAAAATTTTAAACCTTTTTTTAGAACATAACTATATGGATATTACTATCAGGAAAGCTGTAGAGGAAGATTGCAAACGCATGATGGAACTGGTGCTGGAACTGGCTATATATGAAAAAGAACCTGAAGCGGTGACGGTGGAGTTTGACCATTTTGTAGAAAGTGGTTTTGGTGAAAACCCCGTATGGTGGGCCTATGTCGCGGAAATTAATGGAGTTGTGGAAGGCTTTGCATTGTATTATGTTCGGTATAGCACCTGGAAGGGCCAAAGAATGTACCTGGAGGACCTGGTTGTCACTGAAAAATTACGTGGCTACGGAGTAGGCAGATTATTAGTTGACAAGCTCATTGAGGTAGCCAAAGAAAAAAAGTACAGTGGTATTGCCTGGCAGGTATTGGACTGGAATGAGCCGGCTATTAATTTTTATAAAAAATTTGAAGGCGTAAATTTTGATAACGGCTGGATGAACTGTGCTATTAATTTGTAGCCCCGTACTTACCTTTGCGATTCTTTTAAACGAGCAAAATTTTTATTATGGCAGAAAAAATTACGATGGGAAGCAATGGATTGCTAAACGTTCCCAATAATCCGGTGTTACCTTTTATTGAAGGCGATGGTATTGGGCCGGATATATGGAAAGCAAGTGTACGGGTATTTGATGCTGCCGTGAAGAAGGCCTACAAAGGTGAGAAGAAAATAGAATGGAAAGAAGTGCTGGCCGGTCAAAAGGCCTTTGATGCCACAGGAAGCTGGATGCCTGAAGAAACCATGGATGCGTTTAAGGAGTATTTATTATCGATAAAAGGCCCTCTTACAACGCCGGTAGGTGGCGGAATCCGCAGCCTGAATGTGGCTTTGCGGCAGGAGCTCGATCTGTATGTTTGCCTGCGGCCGGTAAAATATTTTGAGGGTGTACCTTCTCCTATGTGGCAGCCGGAGAAAGTGAACATGGTGATCTTCAGGGAAAATACGGAAGATATTTATGCTGGTATTGAATACATGACAGGCACGCCGCAAGCGCAAAAACTGCTCGATTTCCTCATCAATGAAATGGGTGTAAAGAATATACGTTTTCCTCAAACTACCTCACTTGGAATTAAACCTGTAAGTAAAGAAGGAAGCGAACGCCTGATAAGAAGTGCTATAAAACATGCCATCGAAAATAAGCTGCCTTCTGTAACGATCGTTCATAAGGGTAATATTATGAAGTACACCGAGGGCGCCTTCAAAAACTGGGGCTATGAGCTGGCTGAAAATGAATTTGCAGGAAATGTATATACCTGGAACCAATGGGAACGTACCAAAAAAGAAAGCGGCGAAGCGGTGGCTAACGAAGAAATGAAGCTCTGCGCCATTGGTGGTAAAGTAATTATCAAAGATGCCATTGCTGATAACTTTTTGCAACAGGCCTTATTAGCGCCACAGGATTATAGCGTGATAGCTACGCTGAACCTTAATGGCGATTATATCAGCGATGCATTGGCAGCGCAGGTGGGCGGCATTGGCATTGCACCTGGAGCAAATATCAATTACCTGACTGGTCATGCCGTATTTGAAGCCACCCACGGCACAGCCCCGAGGTTCGCCAATACAAATACTATGAATCCATCGTCAGTAATTTTAAGCGGTGTAATGATGCTGGAATATATGGGATGGCGAGATGCCGCAGAATTAATCACCAATGCCGTTGGTAAAACGATTAGGAACAAGACTGTTACTATTGACTTCTATAATTTGCTGAAAGAAGGAACATTGTTAAAAACAAGTGAGTTTGCGGATGAGATTATTAAGAATTTGTGATGCTGGATGGTGGATACTGGATACTTGATGGTAGATGATGGACGATGGATGCTTGATCATGGAGGTGGGAGGCGTAACGATTGAAAAGATTTAAATGCTTCTCTTTGATAAAAAATGCATTGTTAATTGGAGCTTTAAACCTTTTTTATGAGCTATAAAAATTTAGAGATTTGGCGGTTGTCGAGGGAATTGGTAATTGATATCCATGCAATGACTATGACCTTGCCGAAGTTTGAACAGTTTGAAGAAGTACAACAAATCAGGCGTTCTATGAAAACCGTGAAGAGTACGATCGTAGAAGGCTATGGAAGGCGAAAATATAAGGCGGATTTTATTAAGTTCCTTATCTGTGCACTATCGTCTAACGATGAAACAACAGATCATCTCGAGACTCTTTTTGAAACAAAATCACTAAACGACGAAGCTGTTTTTAATTTATTACATCAAAAACTGGATCTATTGGGAAAGAAACTGAATAACTTTCTAAAAGCAGTAGAAACATCCCACAACGAATATCAAACGTAGTTTATCAAAGACAATCACCCACAGCCGCATCTATCAAATATCAAAGATCCGCTGTAACTAATCAAGTACCTGTCCGGTCCAATATCAAGCATCAAGTATCAAGTATCAAATATCTACTGATTATTGTACTTTTGCTGACTTCAAAAAAACAAAAAAAGCATGAACAAAATTAAAGTAGCAAACCCCGTAGTAGAACTGGATGGTGATGAGATGACAAGGATCATCTGGAAATTTATTAAGGATAAACTGATCGTTCCGTACCTGGA
>JBDSAP010000151.1:0-4457 GCA_039922055.1 Ferruginibacter sp. | reverse complement strand
TTGATGTACCGGCGGGTTATGTAATTGATGAGTTACCAAAGGAAATGTTATTAAAATTAAATGACGAGGGAGATGGCACTTTTGAATACCGGTTGTCCGAGTCAAATGGTACTATCACTTTGCTCTCCCGGCTTCGTATCAGGCGGGCTAATTTCCAACCCGAAGAGTATGATATGCTCAGAGAATTTTTTAATTTGATCCTGAAGAAGCATAGTGAGCAAATTGTTTTTAAAAAGAAAAACTAACATGAGGAGATCATTGCTTTTCGTAGTGCTTATCTTATCGTTTAATCCTTCTTCGTTTGCAGGTGATGGTGAGTATAATGTTGCAAAGCTATCTCCTGCTCTATTAAAGAATGCAAACGCCGTATCGCGATTGGAAGAATTACGGTTTGAAATAAACAGCCTTCGGCAAACAGTCTTAAAAAATCATTATGTAATAACAATATTGAACGAAAAAGGCGATGGGTTCGCAGACTTTTCAGAGTATTATGATAAGCACCGCCAAATAATATCTGTGGAAGGAATCCTGTATGATGCAAATGGCAAACAAATTAAACGAACCAGGAAGAAAGATATCGAAGATCTGAGTGGTGTTTCGGACGAATCTCTGATGGATGATAACCGGGTACGACGACACAACTTCTATTATAAAGTATATCCCTATACTATTGAGTATACCGTTGAGGTCCTTAATAAAAATACTTTGTTTTTCCCTCAATGGATTCCTCAGCACGAGGATAACCTTTCTGTAGAACATAGCTCAATTAGTATCATCGCCCCTTTAGACTACGAGGTGCGTTACAAAATGTTCAACTATCCCGGAACTCCCATAACCTCAATGGAAAAAAATATGAAGGTCTCCACATGGTCAACGGATAATATGCCTGCCATTAAACGGGAACTATACTCACCGTCCCGCCACGAAATAACAACAATGGTAATATTCGGGCCTTCTGATTTTGCAATGGGTGAATACAAAGGAACGATGGTTAGTTGGCAGGACTTTGGAAAATTCGTCTATACATTAAAACAAGGCAGAGAGATTTTGCCAGAGAATGTAATGCAAATAGTTCATTCAATCGCAGATGGCATAAGCGATCCAAAAGAAAAGATCAGCAGATTATATGAATTCATGCAACAGAATACCCGCTATATCAGCGTTCAACTGGGTATTGGCGGATGGCAGCCCTATGATGCGAAATATGTAGCTGCAAAAGGATATGGCGATTGTAAAGCGCTGACCAATTATATGTTTAGCATTTTGAAAGAAGCGGGCATTCCTTCTTATTATACATTGGTGAGATCAGGAGCTGATGCGAAATATATCACTGAAGATTTTCCTTCGCAGCAATTTAATCATGTAATTCTTTGTGTGCCGCTGCAAAAGGATACTGTATGGCTGGAATGTACCGATCAAACTATACAGGCTGGATATTTAGGCGATTTTACCTCCGATCGTCCTGCATTGTTGATAGATGAAACTGGCGGCAAGCTGGTAAATACGCCTAAGTATGGAGTAAAAGAAAATCAACAGTACAGGCATATTAAAGCAGCGCTGGATGAAAACGGCGCCCTCAATTTAATTGCCGCTTCACGGTATAGTGGATTATTGCAAGATGAAATTCATGCGCTCATCAGGGGCCTTTCAAAAGATAAGGTAAAGGAATTGCTGAATGATGAACTGAATTTTTCAACATACGAGATCAACCAGTTTGCATACAAAGAGCAAAAGACTTCCATCCCTTCCATCGATGAATTGTTGGACATAACGGTAAGTAACTATGCTGCCGTTACGGGTAAACGGCTTTTCATTGTTCCAAATATAATGAGTCGTTCTAACCATAAGCTAGATCAGGAATCCAACCGAACGTATGACGTTCAACTTACAACGGAATATAAAGAAGTGGACACCGTGGAAATTGAATTGCCGGCTGGTTACACACCCGAGACAATACCACCACCTGTGATTGTGAAAAGTAAATTTGGTAACTACTCCAGCTCCGTTAAATTAGAGGCCAACAAAGTGTATTACTATCGGAGCATGGAACAAAACAGCGGGCGCTTTGCCGCAGCTTCGTATGCAGAGTTGGTTAAATTTTATGAATCAATTTATAGAGCTGACCGCAACAAGATTGTGTTGGTAAAAAACTAATTCAAACAGCCAATCATAGCGGTGAATGGAGGAATTTGGGGATGGAGAATTTAAAGCCTAATCTTAATTGCACTTTGCTTCTTAACCTTGCTATCTGCCTTTTTTTTATCCAGGTATGGATTATAATATTGCTCGTAAAATTGCCGGCGACTATCGCGATAACTTGTGACTGCACCCAAACTATACATCAGCTTTACATACAAATACGCAAGATCGAGTTGATAAGGAAGAAAGCCCGACCTGGCGCTCCTTGGAAAAAGGTGATGATTATTGTGCCATTCACCAGCAACATAACCGGGCCACACCTGGTTGATCGACATATCTTTTCGGTTGTGATCGGTACCCTCCTGGCGCATGTCACTTCCTTTGCCATGGCCTTCATAATTAAAAGTACGCACCCCTACGGCCCAAATAAAAACACCAGCCAGCAATGCCGATACAAGTCCCATCCCCCCTATTAAATAAAATACTCCAATCCAAAAAGCCCAGTTGAGTATCCACTGCACCACACTTTTCATTGGACAAGCAAAAGATCCCCACCGGCGATACTGATTATAATTGTTACCATTTACGCCGCTGTATTTCATTAATGTTTTTACCTGTACATAATCTTTTTCGGAAAGATCTTTTGCAATAGGCTGATGATTTACATCAGCAAGGAAACAATAAAGAAAACCACCTTCGGCAAAATAAGGATCTCCCGGCTCATCACTTTTTGCATGGTGAACATGATGCGATATCACATAGATCTCTTCAGGTATAACACTTAGTACAAGGTTTTGGGTAAAGAATTTCCACCATTTATTCCTAAAAGTAAATGCGCCATGCGTGCAGTACCGGTGATACCAAATAGTACCATGGGTTCCCATCAATATCATTCCATAAATAAATCCGGCCAGCAATAACCAGCCGTTGAAATATTGTGTAATGAAGATGAAAAGAAAAGGCGCAAGACACAACACTTTCAGCCAACTAAAAAAAGGAAGCCAGTTTTTTCTGCTCTTTATAATATTCAACCTGGAAAAAAATTCCCGGAATATCATTGCAGGTGTAGGTTTGCTAAAATTACCGGAAGCATCCTTCCATCCGTAGGATGGAGGCTGAAGAACAACATCTAAAAAGGCCATTGGATTTTAATATTTTATTCATTATAACAAGCGCTGCTGCTTATTATATCCAATATAGACCTTATTAAGGTACGAGCCTAAATAATTATCGTTTTACATCCACGTTATCCTATCGAATATAAAAGTGATACGTCAACAAATCATTTTATCGAAGCTGTTTGTGATGACTTCAATAAATTATTTTATTTTTTTTATTCCGAAATAATTGTTGTTAGCTGATCCGCTTTAACCTTCTTAAAGAGGTGCGGTAACTTCTAAGTATCAACGAAACCAGTGCTTTATATATTACATTATTTTGCGAGCCCGAAAGCTGCAATATACTTTTCAATGTAGTATTGTTTGTCTTTCGATTTGTATTGCATGATAAATCTTGGATGTTCCAACGCTACAATTTTTTTAAAAAAATTATTTTCTTTATTCAACTGCCGCAGGAATTTTTCATTTTTTCCGGTGCCGAAACAAAAGCACAGGTCAGTTGCAACTCCCATGTCAATTTGTTTCTGAATGTTATTTTGCATAAAATCATATACCGCTGTGGTCAAAGATTTACTGTCGTAGTAATTATAATTTACTTCTTTACCAGCTTCGGTAGCAGCGGTAAACCCAAGCGGGCAAATGGAATTGATATAAAATTTGCTATAAAATTCTCTTGTGCCTCCATAGGCATCTATCATTTCATAAATAAAAACTGAAGAAGGCTCATGTGTTTTCTTCCCGCTATATGGCAGTTCACATTTGTCAACCAGCCTTTTAGTATCTGTAAAAGGTACGCCTGTTACACCGCCGCCAAATCTGCCGGGGTTAATGCCCAATATGATATGCCGTTGATTGTTGTCGTTATAAAATTTATTATAAAAGGCCGCCGCTAACGGAAGCACTTCTTTGTCTTCTTTAAACGGATTCATTATCCGGATACCTTCAGGCAAACTACCGGTAAACTCTACTGATTTGTTAAAGGCATTCACTTTGTCCGCAAATGTTTTCATGTTATAATAAGCTTTCTTTCTTGTGCAAATGAAAAGGGTGGCAACATAAAGTTACCACCCTTTTTTTGTTTGAACCACCGCTTTAGCCGATCACAATATCATGCTTCACTTCTTCTTTGCCCGCGGGTCTTGGAAGGCTTACCTGCAATACGCCGTCCACATATTTAGCGGTAATGGCGTTTGCATCAAT
>JBDSAP010000150.1:0-9473 GCA_039922055.1 Ferruginibacter sp. | reverse complement strand
TGCTATAAAATCAAGATCAGGTATTTTTTATGTAGATGGGGATGGTTATAGCATCGGCCAGGTAATCTTACGTTATAGGGCAGCTATTCCAACGAGTTATGTGGCCACCACAAAAGGAAGCGACTGTGATTAGAACCATGGTTCTGTGAATCGGGAGCTAGGAAAGTATATAAAAAGGAATAGACGTACAGATTAGAACCTTGCATTTAAAAATTTAAAATTATTAACAGTATTACATCTTCAACTTCCAATAAGGAATATCTAAATTCGATTACTGATTCGCATTCAAAATTGCGAACGTCCTAATGGACAATTCCCGAAAGTTCTGCGTCCTCTTTCTAATCACATTCTTCTTTTTCTCCTGTTCGCAGAAACATCCGAAGAATATTACCCGTGCCTATTATTTCTGGCGTATGAGTGATATTACGTCGAAAGAGAAAATTTTTTTAAAACAACATGGCATTGAAAAATTATATGTTCACTTAATGGATATAGACTGGAATGCAGTGCAAGGCGCTATTCCTGTCACCAGTAATGAGCATTTGCTAACCAATAACGTGCTAAAGGCATTTGATAGCTTTCCAAAAGAGTTAGTGCCCGTGATTTTTATTACAAACAAAACGTTTGAACGCATTGATTCTTTCGATATTCCGTTGCTTGCAATGCGAGCGGTAAGAAGATGCTTGCCTGCTTATGATGAAATGGATCGGGATTATGAAGACAGACATAGTTTTCCATTCCGCAAAGGAGCGATACGGCCAAAAGAAATTCAGTTTGATTGCGACTGGACCAATAAAACGAAAGGAAAATATTTTAGTTTTTTAAATGAAGTAAATAGATTGGTACCCGCTGATGTACAAATATCTGCTACCGTGCGGCTTCATCAATTCAAATATCCGGCTAAAACAGGGGTGCCGCCCGTTGATAGGGGGATGCTGATGGTATATAATATCTCCGATCCGAAACAGTATGGCAATCATAACTCTATATTTGAAAGTAGCAAGGCAGAAGCTTATTTCAATTCAGTGGAAACTTATCCTCTTCCGCTTGATATTGTTTTACCTGCGTGGTCATGGTGCATCGTTTATCGCAATAAACAATTTTACCAGGTAGAAAACGGATTGACAGAGGAAGATCTTAAGAATGCTTCTTTTTTAAAATCAACCGGCAGCCATTACTACAGTGTAATAAAGGATACAGTTTATCATGATCTTTTCTTACGCCCCGGCGATGAGATTAAATCGGAAAGCATCGATGAAAAAGATTTGAGGGAGGCAACCGCCATTTCAAAAAAGGCAGTAAATAGTAATTCATTCACGATATCAATATTTGAACTTTCAGAAAAAGAATTTCAACAATACAGCCATGAGAACATTGATAAGGTATATTCTTCTTACCATTAGTATCACCGTTTTATTTCCACGGAAAGTTGCAGAAGCCTGCGGTTTTTGGGTGTATCCGGGAGAATACCGTTTTTGGCTGATGCAACCCGACATTACGAATGAACCCGATCTCACACCCTTTTATTTTGCTACCAGCTATTTATACAAAGGCAATCAATATGCAGGCGAGCAACCTCAGCTCGAACAGAATATTAATGAATGGTATGAAAATGTAAATCATAAAGCTTTGAGAGATGATATTGACAGTTTGCTAAATGCCACACCACCGGAAGAATTCTTTAGCGAACAAGAATCTTTATCAAAGCAAAACAGTCTAATGCGATACCTGCTTCAGCCGAAACAGAAAGAGTTGTATCAATACTTGCTCTTAAGTAAAAAAGTAGAGCAAATCGCCGCTAATCCTGATCCCTGGGATGAACAGAATTCTCCAAAACAATCTATCGATAATATAATTAGTGACCTAAAAAAACTTCGTGGCACAACAGCCAATTCATTTATTAAGTTAAGAACAGCTTTTCAACTGATGCGGTTGTACAATTACAATGCACAATCCAAAGAGGCAGAAAGGATTTATGATGCATGGGTAGCTCCAGTCAACACAAAAAGCTGGGTAAAAACAGCAGCGTTGTATCAAATAGCTTTAAACTATGCTGGCGCCCAAGGTAATTATCTTCGTTCAAAAGTGTTTGACATTGGAGGGTATAATCGAACAATGTGCCTTGTAAGGTTTGATAGTAAAAGTACAGATGAGGCATTAAAGCTTGCGAGGAATCAGCATGAAAGAAATGTTTTGGCGGCAATGAAGCTCTTTAATTCTCCGGGTAGAGGCTTAGATGTTATCAAACAGATTTACGTGTCAGAACCACGGTATAAAGAATTGCCATTTCTGTTACTCCGGGAGATTAATAAAGTAGAAGATTGGTTGCTCACAAATAGAATAACAAGTTTTCAAACCCCGGCTGTATATGGCGAAGGTTATCATTGGTACAATTATGATTACCTGGATAATGCCAAAATCAACTACCGCAACGATCAAGCATATGCACAGGAGCTTTCATCTTTTTTGCATATAATGATTGCCAATAGCATGGGCCAACAAAAAGCCGTTTTGCATTTGTATGCGGCACATATCGATATGTTGAATAAAGACTATCTAAGTTCAGCCGTGCACCTTAAAGAAGCCAGTTTACAAGGACATCTTCCGCAGAATATAAAAACGCAAATTGTTATCAACCGCTACTTATTGAGTTTGGAAAATGGTTTTAACAAAAACGATGAAAATGAGTTCATGGCCATTATAAAAACACCCGATCAAAAGCTTGCCATCTACGACCCCGGTATTATGAAGAATCAATTGATTTTGTACACAGCACGGAAATTGATTAACAAAGGGAGTAAAGCAAGAGGCTTATTATTATTGAGCAAAACCAATAGGGCATTTGGCCAGTTGCCTATCAGGGCGTATAAAACTGTTTACCAGGAAATTGAAGAAACAGCAAATGAGGAAGATTTTCTTATAATGCTGAAAATATTCGATAAGAAAAATAAATCCTTATTTGAAAGATTTGTTTGCGAAAAGAAAATCCATTCGCCGATGGATAATTATGGCTGGTATGAAGATTCAACTGCATTAAAATGGGACCGAAACAAATTGTTGAATTGCCTTGCAAGCTGGTACCTGCGCCAGCATCGCCTTAAAGATGCTCACTCCATTTTAAAAAAGATTCCCGCCGGGTTTTTTAAGCAATATCCCTACAACCAGTATATAGGTGGTAATCCTTTTTACCTGAATGTGTATCGTGCCCATACTGTTACCAATGAAGATAAACAATCACTCAACCAAGCCCAAGTAGTCGAACAAATGCTTCACCTTGAAGCGCTAGCAAAAAAGGACGAAAGCAAGACTGCGGAGTGCTATTACCAATCAGGTAATGCCTGGTATAATATGAGCTACTATGGAAAGAACTGGCTGATGGTAAAACAATGGTGGTCGATTAATGAGCCCGAAACATGGACTGCTATTCTCAAAAAAAACGCTTTCAATGATGACTATTACGGATGCCAATATGCAAAATGGTATTATGAGAAAGCTATAAAGGCCAGCAATGATAAAAAGTTGACTGCTTTATGTTTTTTTATGGCGAAGCGTTGTGAGGCCAATTACCAGTATTATATAAAATTGGTGAGAGGTCAGGAAGATGTTAGACACGATTATTCGCCAGATTATACACTGGCAAAAAAGAAAGGAATTGACCGCGACTATTATAAACTCATTGTTGAAGAGTGTGAGACCTACCAGAGTTTTATAAGAAAGTATAATAAGGGATTTTAATTTTAGCCCATGGTTGATTTTCGTGAAGACTATGGATCGGTTGCACCAACCGGCACCCTCCAATGAAGCTTTTCCTTTCCAGCTTATCAGATGTCCCCTTTAATTTACTCAAATTTCCCAATGATATCAGGCCCTCTTAAATTACCCGTTATAAATGCTATGCATCCAGTTTACTCAAGAGATTTCTTCTGAGGCCGGTCAGCAGAGCTGATAGTATGTTATATGCAAGTATAACATAAAACCCATCGCCCGTTTTCCATATAACAACGCAGAAGGTTATGAGTGCGAATAGGTACAGAAATATCAGCTTACTTTTCATTTTTAATTTCTTTTATCAGTGGCGTAAAACCATCCGCTTTTTTGTCGTAGACCTTGTTGTGAAGGCAAACATTCCTGGCTGATTTTATCGGCATTAGGATTGCTTAATAGTTAAAAAACGACCATAAGAAAACCTCAAATGGATTTTTTTACTTAACTGTTTTAATAAATTTATGTTATGCAATTCGCAGTCGTAAATGAGCTTTTGTGTTTTTGTTTCACAATGATTATTATTAAAGACTAAGGCAGATAAAGGGTGATCAACTTTAAAATTTCCGCTTTGTATTATACTTTACCTGTCACCTAAGTAAGGAGGCGCAATAATAAAACCTTAAACTTATGAGCACGAGTTCAAAAACAAAACAGCCTGATAAATTGCTGAAAAGATTCCCCAAAACGCCAACCGGAATACAAGGGTTGGATGAAATAACCGGCGGGGGCTTACCAATGGGGCGGCCAACATTAGTATGCGGTGCATCGGGCTGCGGCAAAACTTTACTCGCCATGGAATTTATTGTTAGGGGAGCCATGGAATTTAACGAGCCGGGTGTATTTGTAGCTTTTGAGGAAAAGATCCAGGAACTGGCCTTGAATGTCGCTTCACTTGGTTTTGACCTGGAGAAGCTGCAGAAAAATAAAAAAATTAAGCTTGATTATGTGCACATCGACAAGAGCGAAATAGAAGAGACAGGAGAGTATGATCTTGACGGGCTTTTTATACGGCTTGGTTATGCCATTGATAGCATTGGCGCTAAAAGAGTAGTGCTTGATACCATCGAAAATTTGTTTTCCGGACTGTTGGATGAAGGTATTTTACGAGCCGAGTTGAGAAGGCTTTTTGAAGGGTTAAAAGCTAAGGGCGTTACCGCAATTATAACGGGTGAAAAAGGAGAGGGTACATTAACCCGTCACGGGTTAGAAGAGTATGTTTCTGATTGCGTGATATTATTAGACAACAGGGTTTCAAATCAAATTGCTACACGGCTCCTTCGTATTGTAAAGTACCGCGGCTCTACCCACGGTTCTAACGAATATCCTTTCCTGATAGATGAAGATGGTATTTCTGTATTGCCTGTTACATCATTAAAGCTGGACCGTGCGGTTTCATCTGCTCGGGTATCAAGTGGTATACCATCGCTTAATAATATGCTTGGCGGTAAAGGATATTTTGCAGGCAGCAGTATACTTATTTCAGGAACGGCGGGTACCGGCAAAACCAGCATTGCCGGGTATTTTGCCCATGAAACATGCAAGCGTAAAGAACGTTGTATTTATTTTGCTTTTGAAGAATCGCCGCAGCAGATTATCCGAAACATGCGTTCTATAAGTATCGATCTGCAGCAACATGTAGATAGCGGGTATCTCAAATTTCATGCATCGAGGCCTACTTTGAATGGTCTTGAAATGCACCTGGTCTCTATTCATAAAATCGTAAAGCAGTTCAAGCCCAAAGTGGTGATCATTGATCCAACTACTAACCTCATTTCTATTGGCACCGTAGGCGAAGTAAAGTTTATGTTAATCAGGTTGATCGATTTTCTACAATCCGAACAAATAACCGTTATGCTGACTGCGCTAACCTTAAACCAGCTAAACGCAGAGCAAACAGATGAGGGTCTCTCTTCCTTAGTGGATACCTGGCTTACTGTAAAAGATATCGAAACAAACGGCGAGCGAAATCGCGGGCTGTATATTATGAAATCACGCGGCATGGATCATTCGAACCAGGTAAGGGAATTTATAATTAGTGATAAAGGCGTAGAGCTTGTGGACGTATATATCGGTAATGATGGAGTGCTAATCGGGTCGGCCCGTTTGGCAAAAGAACTGGAAGACGAAAAGGGCTCTGCGTTGAGAATGAATTCTATTGATCATAAAAATCGTGTGATACAAAGAAAAGAATCAGTGCTGGCAGCAAGGATCGCCAGCTTACAGGAAGAGTTTGAAACACTGAAAGAGGAATTGAACAAAAGTTTCCTTGAAGAGGATTTGTTGAAGGAAATAGCGGCAAAAAACCGGGCACAGTTAATGCAGCACCGACATGGTGCAGGGGCTACAAATGGTAAAAAGAAATAACAATGGCATTGAAAGAAGAAAAATGGGAATTAAGATTGTACGTGGCAGGGAATACAGCGAAATCTAAATTGGCCTTGAGCAACTTAAAAAAATACTGTGAAAAGCATTTGAAAGGCAAGTACGTTATTGAAGTGATTGACCTGCTGAAAAAACCACAACTAGCCGAAGGTGACCAGATATTTGCTATACCTACCCTGGTAAAGAAAGTACCGGAACCCATCATGAAGATCATTGGAGATCTGTCCAATGAAGAAAAGGTGTTGGTAGGATTAAATATTCGTCCCATAAAAAAACTCACATGAATGATAAAAACGAAGACAAAGGGTTTAAAAAAAATAATAAGAAGGACAGCAATTATTATACCCTGCGATTATTTGTAACTGGCGCCACTCCTAATTCTGTAAAAGCAATTAGCAACATAAAACACATTTGTGAACTTCATATCAAAGAAAGGTATTCACTGGAGATTATTGATGTGTACCAGGATGCTTCTATCGCGGAGCAGGAACAGTTGATAGCATTACCCTTACTGATAAAAAAACGCCCTTTACCTGAGCGTCGCCTGATCGGTGATATGTCAGATAATGATAGAGTACTCAGGGGCCTTGGGATCATAGTAAATTAATGGCACAGGTTAAAAAATCTTATGATGAATTGGTTCGTGAGATGGAAGATATGCGTCTCCAAATGGAAGAGGCCAACGAAACCATTGAGGCAATAAGAACAGGGCAGGTTGATGCCCTTGTAGTAAAAAGCAAAAATGGTCACGAACTATATACCCTGAAAAGTGCAGACCAGACCTACCGTGTTTTTATTGAAAAAATGACCGAAGGTGCCGTCACACTTAATAAAGATGGGTTAATCGTTTATAGTAACTCACAGTTTGGCAAGATGGTAGGCTTGCCCTTGTCACAAGTGGTTGGCTGTTCCTTTGTATCGTTTATTGAGCCGCAGGATATTGAAACTTACAGTGATTTGGCTGCCACCGGTTGGGACCAGGATATAAAAGGTGAATTGACTTTAATTAGCGCAAACAAACAAACGCCTGTACAATTATCCCTTACCACATTGGAACTGGATGAAGGAACATCGCTCAGCGTTATCCTTACAGATCTTACCGCTCAAAAACAAACCCAGCTTCTTTTAAAAACCAATAACGAAAAATTAAAACAGATCAACCACGAGCTTGAACTTAGCAACCACGATCTACAGCAGTTTGCTTCCGTTGCTTCCCATGATCTGCAGGAGCCCCTGAGAAAGATCCAGATATTCTCTAATTTCTTAAAAGAAAAATTTTCAACAGGTCTTAACGATGAGTCACAACACTACCTGGAAAAGATCATCAGCTCTTCCCAGCGGATGAAGGCGCTTATAATAGACATCCTGAATTACTCGCAATTATCGCAGGACAACCATGTGTTTTGCCTTACAGATCTCAACATCCTGGTAAAGGAAGTACTGGAAGATTATGAGATAGTTATTAAAGAAAAAAAAGCAAGGATAAGTGTTGAAGCGTTGCCAGCTATTGAAGTGAACCCGGGCCAGATCAGGCAGGTATTTCAAAACCTTATCAGTAATGCTTTAAAGTTCGTGCAACCTGGCGAGCCGCCTGTGCTTCATATCAGCGCCAAAATGATCGATGATAATACTACCATTGAGAATGATAGTAAAAGCCGGTGGTGCTATATTTCGTTCCACGACAATGGTATTGGTTTCGATGATAAATTTGCTTCTAAAATCTTTACCTTGTTCCGCCGCTTGCATACTAAAGATAAATTTGAGGGCACTGGTATTGGACTTGCCATATCAAAAAAAATAATAGAAAAACATCGTGGGCAGATAATAGCCAGGGGGCGTGAAGGGAAAGGTGCCGAATTTATTATTATCTTACCGGTATTGCAACGTTCGGTATAAAAAATAAACACATATTAATGACAAAGAAAAAGATTCTGTTGGCAGAGGATGATGAGGATGACAGGTTGTTATTTTGTAACTTTCTTAAAGACAGGGACGATTTTGTATTGTTGCACACTTGTGAAAATGGAACCGAGGTGTTAGACTATTTAAATAGTATACCGGAGAATGGCGAATTTCCCGAGCTGATTGTATTAGATCAGAATATGCCCAAAATGAATGGAAGTCAAACGCTTCAACTATTAAAAAATATACCGCGGTTTTCAAAAATACCTGTTGCGATGTACACCACCTATACTGATAAACGTTTAATGGATGAATGCTATTTAGCGGGAGCCCTTACTGTAGTTACAAAGCCAATCTCACACAAGGGCTACCATCATATGATGAATGACCTTAACCAGTTAATACGAAATTGACCCACCCTTTTTTTACTGGTATCCCATCAATAAACTTATCATGCAATTCAATAAATCAACATGGAACTTCTTGAAAAGTATTTAGAGGTAAAGAAATCCACCATCCCGGGAGCAGGAAAAGGGTTGTTCACTAAAATAAAAATAGATAAGGGTGTGCGTATCCTTCGGTACACCGGCACTATTACCACCTGGAAGGATGTTGATCATGTAAATGGCACCAATCCCTATATATATTATGTGAACCGCAATCATGTGATAGATGCAAGCAAACATCCGAAAGCCCTCGGTCGTTATGCCAATGATGCCCGCGGATTACAACGGCAAAAAGGTATCAATAACAATTCAGATTACGTTAAAGATGGCCTCAACATATACATCCAGGCTGCCCGTAATATTCCGGCAGGTGGTGAAATTTTGGTAAGCTACGGCAAGGAATACTGGGACGTAATAAAACGCAATAAGGGGATTGATAATGAACCTACACCATAGCTTCATCATTCTTTCTCTTTTTAATTCTTCACTAACTTCTTTTCATAACCAGGCAGATCAAAACTTAACATTGAATAAGGAGCGGTTATATTAATTTTATATTATTAATTTAAAAATAAACTTAGCAGAATGTCAAAAAAAGAAAATGATCAAAAGAAAATTTCTCAAAAGGAAGCTATGATTAATGAAGTAACGGTTCAACTGTCTGCATCTTTACAAAATCTGAAGACTGAACTTGGGGAAAAGAAGTTTGAAAAGCGTACCAGGAAGGCAGCAAAGCTGTTAGTAGAAGGAATAAAATTCAATACTCCAGGCAAGCCTGCCGCAAAAAAATCACCCACAAAAAAGAGCCCTATAAAGAAGGTCGCAAAACCTGCGCCGGTAAAAAAGAATGCCGCAAAACCTGCGCCGGCAAAAAAGAATGCTATTCCGAAAAAATGACGAGTGCATTTGTCAATTTGTTTTTCTCTGACACCCGGTGAGTGCGAGGTTATTGAAACAAATTGCAATGCAACCTCTGTA
>JBDSAP010000149.1:0-7978 GCA_039922055.1 Ferruginibacter sp. | reverse complement strand
TAATTTTTTCAGCCCCATCGTTGTGGATACTATCATGTATGTGATGGCGAAAAATTCTTCTTTGATTGCTATCAATGCACAAACCGGTAAAGAGATCTGGATACATGCAAATCTACAGGGCCTCACCCGAAGAGGAATCAACTATTGGGAAAGCAAAAACAGAACGGACAGACGCTTATTGTTTACACTCAATAATACATTGCAGGCAATAGATGCTTTAACAGGAAAATCTATAATGACCTTCGGCAAAGATGGTTATGTAGATATGAGAGTGGGTCTGGGCCGTGTTCCTTCATCTATCCGAAGAATGCAATCTATGATGCCAGGTATAGTGTTTGAAGATTTGATAATAATGGGATCGGCCCCGGGAGAAGGGTATTTCTCTCCCCCCGGACATGTGAGAGCTTATAATATTGTAACAGGTAAACCAGCATGGACGTTCCATACTATTCCGCACCCCGGCGAGTATGGTTACAATACATGGCCCAAAGATGCTTATAAATATGTTGGCGGAACAAACGTATGGAGTGAAATATCTGTTGACACGAAACGAGGCATTGCCTATTTACCAGTTGGCTCACCTACCTATGATTTTTATGGCGCAGACCGGCTGGGAAGCAACCTCTTTGGTAATAGTCTTGTAGCAGTAAATGCCCAGACAGGCAAACGCATCTGGCATTTTCAAACGGTACATCACGATCTATGGGATTACGATCTTGCGAGTGCACCGCAATTAATTACCGTAAATCATGAAGGCAAAAAGGTTGACGCCGTAGCTTTAGCCACCAAGCACGGTTTTATGTTTGTATTCGACCGCGTAACAGGTAAGCCGATATTCCCCATTGAAGAAAAACCTTTCCCCGTCAGCAAAATGCCCGGTGAAAAATCATGGCCGACGCAACCTATCCCAACTGTTGTACCCAGCTTTACACGACACGAAGTAACCAAAGACATGATCAATCCTTATTACTCTGAACAAGAAAAGAAAAAATGGTCTAAAAGAATTGATTCAGCCAAATCAGGTTTATTTTTTCCGCCATCAGATAAATATGAAACGATCATGCTGCCAGGTGCATTGGGCGGTGTAAACTTTGGCAATACAGCTTCTGATCCCGGCAAAGGGATGGTTTATATTTTAACACAGGAATATGCATCGGTTTACAAACTCGACAGAATAAAATCTCCACGGGAATTGATGTCTTCGAATGATGTACAAAAAGCACAAACACTTTATGCTACTACTTGTAAATCCTGTCATGGCGATAATATGGCAGGCAGAGGTATAGCGCCTTCAATTGTAAACTCAGGGCAGCGAATACTTTTTGAAGATTTTAAAACACTCTTAGCGGTGGGCCGGGGGCAAATGCCAGGGTTTGCTCATATAGATGAGCAAAGTGTGACAGCTATTTACCGCTATCTCGGCGGCAATCCAAATGCGAGATTTGGTTTTGGCAACAGGAGAAATGACCCGCCGAAAAAACCCGAAGGTCCGGTGGTAGCATCTGGAGGTGCAACTGTAAAACCAGATGCAAAAACAGTGATGGCAATGGTGGATTATCCTGCTAGTGTTATGCATCCTAAAAACCGTTATACAACAGATTATGGTACGGCCTGGCCCGATTTATTAGGACCAGCATGGGCATGGGTTATTGCTTATGATCTTAACAGCGGCACCATCAAATGGAAACAACCGCTCGGTGAAGATGCGAACACATCAAAGGCTGGAGACAAAAGTACCGGTGCAGTGAATGGATCTCAAAGAAAAGGAATTGTGGTTACTTCCACAGGTGTATTATTCTGCAATGGTAAGGGAGGGAAATTATATGCGTATGATGCAGATAATGGTAAGTTGTTGTGGGAGTCTACCCTACACCATGAATCGAATGCACAACCCGTGATGTATGAATTAAACGGCAAGCAATATTTGGTAGTTAATGCTACAAATAATTTTACAAAAGATAGCTATGACCATTCCAAAGATGCCGGAGCTTTACCAAGAGGGTACGTAGTGTATGCGCTTCCCGACAGTAAATAAGAAAAAGATGTTTTTTGAAAGTCATCATTCAAAATATTTTATAATTTTTAATAGTTAACCAAACCAACTGAATTATGAACCGGTTGCTTTTATTATCAGCAGTTATTATCACGTTAGGAGCCTCTGCTCAAACAATCAGTAAACGTGTAATACATAACGATCCAGCTAAATACAGGGAGTTATCAGCGGTACATGCAGGAGCCGGGAAAATGGGCTTTACACAATTGATTGGCCGCACTGAATTATCCACTGATTTTCTTTACCTGCACACTGGTTCTATCAATGCTAAATCAGGTATCGGACAGCATTTTCATCACACTATTGAAGAGATGTTTGTGATACTCGATGGTGAGGCTGAATTTACCATCAACGGTCGCACTTCTAAAATAAAAGGACCGGCGCTGGTGCCCTGCAAAATGGGTAACTCCCACGGAATCTATAATCCAGGAGGTACACCTGTTCGATGGATGAATTTTGCTGTGAGCACCAAAGGACGTGGAGATAATTTTGATTTAGGGGATGATCGTTCCGGGGCCAAACTTGATCCTATTCCACAATTTGTTTCCGGGCAATTGAAAAAAGAATTGCTAAAAACTAATAACAGCGCTTATCCGGGAAATGGAATTTTGTATCGCCGGATATTAGGTCCAGATATTTTTTCAACCAGTTGGGATCATGTTGATCACGTAATAATTCCTGCAAGCAGTTCAGCGGGACCAAGACAACTTGAGGGAATTGAAGAAGTATATTATGTAATTAAAGGTTCAGGAACAATAAGTGTTGGTTCAGAATCTACAGCGGTATCAGCCGATGATGCTTTCTATGGATTGTTAGGCGAGAAACTGAGCTTTACAAACAGTGGAAAGGAAGATCTTGAATTGCTGGTGGTTGGAATTGCCGCGTCCAAACAACAAAAAGATCTCAACAGTTTGAAACCACTTGCCAAACCAAAAGCAATGGTATTGCAAATGGATTTTGTTGTTACAAAAGAAAATGCCGAAGCCTTTGAGAAGATGTACACTTCTATTTATGTGCCTGCAATGATCGTGCAGAAAGGATACCGGGAGTCAAAGCTGCTTCGCTTATATCCTGAAAATATGAGCAAAGAAATTCAGGCCGAGCCTACCACCTATAATTACCAAATACAAATTTCTTTTGACACAGAAGAAGCCCGGCGAAAATGGGTGGCCAGTCCCCAGCATTTGATTGCATGGCCCGCAGGTTCTGCTCTTTCCAAAGAATATAAGTGGCGTGGCTATGATGTAATGGGTGATGATGACCAGCGATAAAACAATATTAAGATCATAATGCGATCAAGTCTTCATTATGCAAATTAAACTCTATTCGATTGCCGCGTTAATTTATTGCAGCATCAGTTGTTATTCAAGTAAAGCGCAGGATATTCCACCCACCACATCGTTGGTATATCCCGGCGTGGATGGCAAACTTGTTTATATCTCTGATAGTCTCGGTAATAAGATTCCTGACTTTTCCAATGCCGGATATAAGGGCGGTGGTGTAACTATTCCTTATGTACCGGTTAAAGCAACAGTATGGCCGGTACCGGGAGATAATTCGGAAACGATACAAGAGGCGATCGATCGTGTATCTGCTTTGCCTTTGGACACCTGGGGATTCAGGGGAACTGTATTGCTTAAAATGGGTATTTATAATCTTGAAAAACCAATATACATAAAAGCATCAGGAGTGGTATTGCGTGGAGAAGGAATGAGTGATATAGGGACTATACTGGTGGGCAAAACACCGAAAACGCTATCAACACCAACAGGCCCCGGTCGTGGCGGAAAACCGGCGCTGATAAATATAATGGGTGATTCAACTATAAAGCCCCAGGAAGAAACCAAACAATTCATCACAAATAATTATGTGCCGGTTGGTGCAACCAGTTTTAATGTAACATCTGCTAAAGCATTTAAAAAAGGTGATAAGGTTTTGGTAAGACGAATCTGTAACGAAGACTGGATAAAAGAACTGGGAGAAGACAGTGCAACAGTGGGAAAAAACAACTGGAGATCTTTTAACATTAATTACGACCGGACAATTGTAGATATCAGGGGCAATACTATTATTATCGATGCTCCAATCTTTTGTGCTATTGAAACTCGTTGGGGAGGTGGCGAACTTGTTAAATACAACGATACCCGGATTGAACAGGCAGGTGTTGAAAACCTGCGGGCATTATCAGAATATAATCCTTGTGTACGCACAAGAAATTATGGCAATATGGATCGTGACAAATTAGATCCCAAATTTCAATACCAGGGCGATGAATATTTTTCTGATGAAAACCACTACTTCAATTTTATCAATATTACTAACGCAAAAAATGTATGGGTGCGTAACATCTCGGCACTTCATTTTGGAAGCAGCGTGGTACAGGTGAATGCAGGTTCTAAATGGGTTACCGTACAGGATTGCGAATCAAGAGAGCCTGTTTCTCAGAGATGGGGTGGAAGGCGCTTTACATTCCATATGAATGGACAGTTTTGCCTGGTACAACGGTGCTTCTCACAAAAGGGAAGACATTCATTTGTACAGCAACAATCGGAAGCAAGCGGCAATGTTTATCTTGACTGCGTTGCCGTAAATCCTTATTCAAGCAGCGAACCGCATAACCATTGGGTAAATGGCAGTTTGTACGATAATGTAAAAGCACCGCTTACAGCCCGCTATTGGGATTACATTATTGGATGGGCCGGCGCCAATATTGTTTTCTGGAATTGCGAGGGAGATTTTCTTATTCAGAAACCGCCCACTGCACAAAATTATTCTTTCGGCCATATAGGTGTAAATGCTGTTGTCTTCAATGCGGGCTTGCAGGACCTTACCAAACCAAATGGTCATGTTGAATCAATGGATCAACATGTAACACCGCGAAGTCTTTACCTGGCACAGTTAAAAGAGAGGCTTGGAGAAAACGCTGTAAAGAATATTGCTAAAGGAGCAGGAGTATTGGAATGACTAATACCCCCATACAATCATTTTAAATTATCAATACATCTTCGCAGCAACGTCAGCCAGGCGCAGGACTCTGTCCTGCGTCTGACTTGTTACTACTACTTTGAGTTGAACAATATTTCAGTTAGGTAAGTTTGTTATAATGTTATAAAGAAAAACACCATGAGTTCCAGATATAAATTTATTGACAATAAAGGGCTGCTGGATATTATTATTTTGGATGGTTTCTAGGATCGAGATTAGTAACAGGGAAGACACAGGACGGAGTCCTGCGCCTGTGGGGTAAAAATCGTTCCGCAGTACGCAACGTCGCTGGCCAACCCACAATGCTCTATAGGACGTTTGCTGCGAAGGAAATTACAACAATACAATCATTCAAAAATTTCCTTCAATTTTAATTCCAATTGTTCATCGCCTTCTGTGCCTTCATACCTGCCAATTATTATTCCTGACGGATCAATCAAAACTTTTGTCGGCAGAAGGCTTACATTGTATTTATCATTTATCGAATTGGTTTTATCGATTGCTTCCATTTCACTTTTTTGCAATCCCCTTAATACGTTGTGCCAAATTCCAATCTTGTCATTTTCAATTGCTCTTTTCCAGGCAACCTGCTGAAAATCATTATCTGCCACTCCAATAATCTCTAAACCCTTATTGTGGTACTTAGCGTAAAGCTTAAGCAGATGTGGAAAGTTTTGCCTGCATGGCACACACCAGTCTGCCCAAAAATCAAGCAGTACATATTGCCCCTGGAAATTTGATAAGCTGGTAGGTTCATTTTTATAAGTGGTGGAAGTAAATTCGGGAGCCCGCTTTCCAGGCAAGGTTAATTTAATTTTTGGTATTAAATCTTTTAATCGAATGCCGTAGATACTGGTTCTTAAAGTATTATCCATATTGTAGTAGTATTTGCGCAAAGCATCCGCTGATAATTGTCTATAGTAAAATTGCAACATGTAACCTGTAGCAAAAGAGTGCGGATGGGAAGCAAAGAAGGTATAATCTAATTGCCTCAGTTCCTCATAGAAGGGCTCCATTTTTATTTCAGGTCTATCTTTATTTCCCTTTTCAAACTCAGTAATTATTTGTTTGTATTTTTCCCGAAGCAATTTTTTCTTTTCATTTAAACTGTCGTATTCGAGCTGAGTTTTAGAACCCGAACTCATGACTACTTCAAAAGGGCTGGAAGTTAATTTAATTTCCATTTTCACTGGCTCAATAAAAATAATAGCAGTCTGGTCATCTACAACTCTGTCTCTTGATAGTCTAACAAAAGCCACGGCCGGATCATTAGTTAATCCTTTAAAGAAAAAATGGCCATCAATAATTTTACAACTATCATTGATTCCTTTTTGTAAAGTATTGGAATAGTAGCTTAAGTAAACTTTATCTTGCTTTTCTGTTATTGCAGACCCATTTAGATAAAACACTTTTGGTAAAGGTTGACCTTTACCAGATAAAGGATATAAACAAAGTGCTAATAAGGAAAACCTTAAAAATGGCATCATACCGAAATTCCTCAATAGAAATAAAGTATTCATTTGTTGATTCATACTCACTTTTATTTAATTCGATTGAGTTTAAATTGATCAATGCTATAAGTACTATAAAATAGTTTTACATGACTACTTCATTTAATTTGCACTCATACCAATGGTTTTATGATTTCAGGGTGTGCATTAATACCCCAAGAATGAGTGTAGGATTAAACGGAAGTTAAATAGTAAAAACATTTTCCACAAAAATATTTAATAAAAAAAAGCGAAGCTACCAGTCACGACTAGCTTCGTTAATAAATCTATTGAGGTGCTACACAAATGGTACCACTATTCGTTGCATTTGCTTCACACCTAAGTGGTGAGCAGCAGCCTTAGCCCCTGTTGGTATGCCCTCAATACCTGCACCAATAACGAAGGCCGTTGTTGGTCTTATTGACCAACAACCGAAGCGTATGGCTAATAGGTAAGGTAGTTGGAATATCATAAATCATCTATCAGTCAGGCGCAGGGCTCCGTCCTGTGTCTGACTTGTTATTACTGCTTTGAGTTGAATAATATTTCAGTTAGGTAAGTTTGTTATAACGTTATAAAAAAAACATCAGGCGCAGGGCTCCAGCTCTGCGCCTTCCACGTTACCAATCTACGTTTGTAAGAGCCTGACAACTCAGCATATCCGATCAGCTTTTTTAACTGAGGATACTAATACTTTTTATCTTGTTACTTCGTTGGTACGCTCTGCTACCTGCGCTCTGCATGCCAACAGCAGGGGGCTGAATATAGTGGTCGCTACTTTCGTTGGTACAGGACATCGCCTACGAAAGTAGCCAACCGGTTCCTTCCTCATTAACTCATCAACACATTATTTATGGTCGCCTTTCAGCAAAGTTTTTTATGCAACCAATTTATTTCTGCGTGTATCAAAATATATCCCGAAAAAATTCATCGTCTAATAAATTGTTCTGCCGACGCATGCCTTTCCATTCTTTTATCAATTCCTTTATATACCGCAATGCAGTGGGAGACTGAAAATTATTGAGATCACGTTTAAATGCTATATCAACATTTTTTAATTTTTCCAAATGGTCTTTTACTACTTCCAGGGGATACATTTGAACATCATAACCAAATTCCTGCACCAGTACCTGGTAGCGGGGTTGCTGAAACATGCCGTTTATCTCCTGCTCCAGGTCTCTTGCTTGTTCTTTTAAAATTGCCAGGTAAATAGCTAATTTTTCTTCGCTCAGGCTTTCCAGGTGGTCGTTTTCTTTGTGTATCCACCGCAATTCAAGAGTAAGCAGTGCATGCAAATTTTTTGCTTCATATGCAACCGTCAATTCTTTCATCAATATTTCCTTTTCTGTCTTGCGCTCCTCATCATGCTCCAGATCGGGATGAAAGAGTTTGGCCAACTGCCGGTAAATAGTGCTGATATTTTTCTGTTTCATTTCCTCCACCGCCTTTC
>JBDSAP010000148.1:0-12463 GCA_039922055.1 Ferruginibacter sp. | reverse complement strand
CTTTATAACGTTAAAACTAATTTTGTGCATTATTCACTAAGGCCTCAGCACTGAAAAATAGATTTGCATTTAAAACCATCAAACATCATCAATACCTCGTAAGTATATTGGTTGTTTTAATGGTTTGTGGAGTATGTTACTTGTGCACTCCATTTATAAGTTATAAGGTGGTGGCCTTCATTTTGCTGGTCACACTCTCTTTCTTATCCCTGGTTTTTGATATTTTCCCTGTTATCCTCGCTGCTTTTCTGAGTGCCTTGATATGGAATTATTTTTTTATCGACCCACGGTTCACATTTCATGTAAAAACTGCTGAAGATTTCTTTTTGCTCATCATGTATCTCATTATAGCAATGGTTCATGCAGGCCTCACATTCAGGATAAAGCAAATAGAAAAGACGGTGCTTAAAAAAGAGCAAAAGGCTAATATTCTAAAACTGTACAATACCCTGCTAAATTCATTATCGCATGAGCTGCGAACTCCTATTGCTACTATTATTGGCGCTACAGATAATTTATTAACGAATGCTCCAAAGCTTAAGGAAGAAGACAGAGTGAGTCTGTTGCTCGAAATTTCAGTCGCCTCTTTAAGGCTCAACCAGCAGGTAGAGAACCTGTTAAATATGTCAAGATTACAATCAGGATTTATTCAACCAAAAAAAGATTGGTGCGATGTAAATGAACTGGTTTACACTACTTTAAAACGGCTGGAGGAAAATTTAAAAAAACATTCCATCCAGGTAGAGATAGCAGATAATCTTCCTCTGTTTCGCTTAGATATGGGCCTAATGGAACAAGTGCTTTACAATATAATTTCCAACGCTGTTTCTTACACACCAGAAGATTCGATTATCAACATCAGTGTAAGTTGTATTGATAACAATTGCATCATCGTTATAAAAGATAACGGACAGGGTTTTCCGGAGGAAGAAATTGAAAAGGTATTTGAGAAATTCTACAGATTAAAATATTCTAAAACCGGCGGCACTGGCTTAGGCTTGTCTATAGCCCGTGGATTAGTAGAAGCTCACCAGGGCACAATCGAATTACAAAATATAGAGAGTGGTGGTGCAAAATTTACAATTAAAATACCAACTGAAACCTCCTATTTAAAAGACATAAAAAATGACTAACGCAAAGATACTGGTCATAGATGATGAAACGCAAATTCGCAAACTGCTCCAGATAACGTTACAATCAAACGGGTACAATGTCGAAGAAGCTGTGACTGCAAAGCAAGGATTGATCACAGCAGCAAATCATCCGCCGGACCTCATATTGCTGGATCTTGGGTTACCCGATGAAGATGGGCATTCTGTATTGCAAAAATTGAGATTTTGGTACACTAAGCCCGTGATCATTATTTCTGTACAAAGCGATGAAGACAATATTGTAAGTGCATTAGACAATGGTGCAAATGATTATTTAGTAAAACCATTTCGCACCGGTGAATTACTGGCGAGAATACGTTCCGCATTACGGTTCAACAAAATGGACGACCAAAATGAGGTCGTTCAATTTGATAACCTGTATATCGATCTCGTCACAAGAGTTGTCAAAAAAAACGATGAAATTATAAAGCTCACGGTAACAGAATATACTTTGCTTGCCCTCTTCATCAGGAACGAAGGGAAGGTATTAACGCACCATTATTTATTGAAGGAAGTGTGGGGGCCAGACTATACAAACCAATCGCAGTACTTACGTGTGTACATAGGTCAATTAAGAAAGAAGATTGAAGATGATCCCAACCGGCCGGTACATATTATCACTGAATCAGGAGTGGGTTACCGCTTTATAATAACAGATCAATAACTAAGAAATAAATACTTAACTATCGTCTCCGAGTTACACTTTACTGCCGATTGCTCGCTTATTAGCAGGAGATAAATCAACATTAAATTAAAACAAAGTGAAACATTCTGATAAAGTTACAGCAGCAGGATTGCTTATCGCACTCGGTATCATCTATGGCGATATAGGCACTTCACCACTGTACGTTTTGAATGCGATATTAAAAGACAGAGAAGTAACGGAGCAATTAATACTGGGGGCCCTATCCTGTGTAATATGGACGCTCACCCTGCAAACCACCATTAAATACGTAATCCTTACACTGCGAGCTGATAACCGCGGTGAAGGAGGAATATTCTCCTTGTTTGCACTGGTAAGAAGAAGGCGCAAATGGTTAGTATTTCCTGCTATGATTGGTGGTGCGGCCCTGTTAGCTGATGGAATGATCACTCCCCCAATCTCTGTTACATCTGCTATTGAAGGGTTACGCAATATAGATGCGTTACAAAATATAAGTGACAAAGGGATAGTGATGATTGTGCTCGGAATTCTTACGTTACTATTTTTTGTGCAACAATTTGGTACAGCATCTATCGGCAAATTTTTTGGTCCTGTTATGACCATTTGGTTTTGTATGCTCGGCATTTTAGGGTGTGCTCATATTTTTGATGACATCTCTATTTTTAAAGCCTTCAATCCTGGTTACGCAATTGATCTGCTAACAAATTATCCAAAAGGTTTCTGGATACTGGGCGCAGTATTTCTTTGTACAACCGGTGCGGAAGCTCTTTACTCTGATCTCGGACATTGCGGTAAAAACAATATCCGCATGTCGTGGATATTTGTAAAAACATGCCTCATTTTAAATTACCTGGGCCAGGGTGCCTGGTTACTATCACAGCACCACGGAAAAATAATTTCAGAGGATATGATCGTAAAAGGGTTTAATCCTTTTTACGGGATAATGCCCGGCTGGTTTGTACTGATGGGAATAGTGATAGCAACCACAGCGGCAATCATCGCCAGCCAGGCGCTTATCAGTGGGTCTTTTACATTGATTAGTGAAGCCATCCGGCTCAACCTTTGGCCGAAAATGGCAATTAAATATCCTACCGAAGCAAAGGGTCAGTTATTTGTTCCCGGTATAAACACATTGCTTTTTGTTGGATGTTGCGGCATCGTTCTCTATTTTCAAAAAGCTACCAATATGGAAGCTGCTTATGGATTAGCAATTACCATGTGTATGATTGCCACCAGTATTTTATTTGCCAATTATTTGGTGTTGCACAGAACGGCTTCTTTGTGGATATATCTTTTCCTGGCGGTTTACTTAACGATTGAAATTTCTTTTTTGATTGCAAACCTGGAGAAGTTTCCACACGGAGGATTTGTAACACTGATGGTAGGTGGGGCCCTGTTTTTGATCATGTATGTTTGGTTCAGGGCCAGGAAAATTAAAAACCGTTATGTAGAATTTGTCAGGATGGAAAACTATATTAGTAAACTCGGCGAGCTCAGCAATGACGTTACTATTCCGAAATATGCAACACATTTGGTGTACCTGACAAGTGCGGATAATCCCAAGGAAATTGAACACAAAATAATTTATTCCATATTAAACCAAAAGCCTAAAAAAGCGGACATTTATTGGTTTATACATGTAGACACATTAAACGATCCTTATACAAGTGAATATTCGGTTACTCACATTATTCCAAATGATATCATCCGTGTAGAATTCAGGCTGGGTTTCCGCGTAGCGCCGCGTCTTAACCTGATGTTTAGAAAAGTAGTAGAAGACCTGGTGATGAATAAAGAAGTGAATATTACAAGCAGGTACGAAAGCCAGCAAAAAAATAATATAATTGGCGATTTTCAATTTATAGTACTGGAGAAATTTTTGAGCCAGGATAATGATTTGCCATTATTTGAAAAACTAATTATGAAGTTACATTTCTGGGTGAAGGAATTAAGTTTATCGGAAGAAAGAAGTTTTGGTTTGGAAAGCAGCAGCGTAACGGTTGAGAAGTTTCCCTTGATTGTATCCGCAGCTACAAAGATCAAAGTAAAGAGAATTTATACTGATCAATAAATATACATTTACTTTCATTTATTAAATCACTGGATATATCATAATTAATCTATTCAAATGCCGGGCAAAATTTTAATTATCGATGATGAAGAAAAGTTAAGATCATTGCTATGCCGTGTTACCAGCCTGGAAGGATATGTAGTGCTGGAGGCGGGTACACTAAAAGCCGCTAATAAAATTCTCGAAAAAGAAGATATAGATGTAATTCTTTGTGATGTAAAATTGCCCGATGGAAACGGGGTGGATTTTATTGCCGGCATAAAAAAAGCTCATCCGCTTATTGAGATCATTTTGCTTACGGCTTATGGAAATATTCCTGATGGAATACAGGCAATGAAGAGCGGTGCGTTTGATTACCTCGTTAAAGGCGATGATAATGATAAAATAATTCCTTTATTGAGTAAGGCCTTCGAGAAAGTAAACCTTCAAAAAAAAGTTGAGCAACTGCAACAGGCGGTTGGCAAAAAATACAGCTTCGACAGCATCCTTGGTAAATCATCCTCCATACAATCTTCTGTTAATCTTGCACGAAAAGTAGCGCCGACAGATGCATCCGTTTTATTATTAGGTGAAACAGGAACCGGCAAGGAAGTATTTGCCCAGGCAATACATAATAACAGCAAAAGAGCCGGACATTCCTTCATGGCAATTAATTGCAGCGCCTTCGGTAAAGAAATATTGGAAAGCGAACTATTTGGTCATAAAGCGGGAGCTTTTACCGGCGCAATAAAAGATAAAAAGGGATTGATTGAAGAAGCAAATAACGGCACCTTGTTTTTAGATGAGATCGGTGAAATGCATTTGGATCTTCAAGCCAAAATGCTGAGGGTATTGGAAACAAACGAATTCATTAAAGTAGGCGACACCAAATCCACCAAAGTATCTGTTCGGATAATAGCAGCAACTAACAGGGATGTAGAGCAGCAGGTAAAAGAAGGAAAATTCAGGGAGGATCTTTTTTACAGGTTAAATGTGTTCACAATTTCTTTGCCGCCGCTAAGAGAACGGAAAAATGACATCCCCGTTTTGGCAGAATACTTCATGAAAATCTTTGCACAAAAATCCAATAACAACATCAAAGCAATGAATAAAGATTTCCTGGAGCATTTACAACAACATGACTGGAAAGGAAATATCCGTGAATTGAAAAATGTGATCGAACGAGCGGTAATACTGGCCGAAGGAAATGAACTTACGCTGAATGATCTCCCAATGGAACTCCAGTTAAATAGTATGTTATCAAATACCTCAACATTATCCCTCGATTTGCAAACAGTTGAGAGAATGCATATCCAAAAAATACTGCATTATACAAAGGGCAACAAAACCGAAACAGCCAAATTGTTAAATATCGGGCTAACCACTTTGTACAGGAAAATTGAAGAATATCAGTTGTAGAACAGTCCGCCTGTTTCTTACCAAAATGATAATGACCCTTCCAAAACGGAAGGGTTTTTTATTTTGAACAAATCGTCATTTACAATTACAACATAGTTGTATCCCTTTACAGCATTGCATTTACAGATATTGATCATCTTAAAAAATATACAGGCACATGCTTGGCAATAGGAGTATTTCAAATCCGACAGCCATCGGATGTCGCTTAAAATAAATCTCAGGATAAACAATAAACAATCTCATGTATAACAAGACATAATCTCATGAATAACAATAAACACATTGTAATAAAAGGTTCTAAAGTCCTCGCCCCTGTCGAAGATCCCGACTACACCACAGTCAACTCTAAGCCAATAAAATATACCTGGAATTTCCAGAGTCAGGCTCCCCTCTCTTTCGGAGAGGGGCTGGGGGTGAGGTCAAACGGCCGATGAAACAACCATAAATGTCCCTTTTAAAAAGTGTCAATAAACAACTCATGCACCTCAATAAAAATAAAATAAAAGACGCAATCTCAATTGCAATTATATGGGTCATTACTCTTTTAATCATTTATGTCGTTGTTATGAAATGCATCTACTTATATAAAAATTAAAGTCATGCTAATACTTATTTATTTACTCACAGGCCTGTTGTGCTTTGCGCTATTCTTTAAATCAATTAAATGGTTCGATAAAATCTAAACACCATGATGAATTTATTATTTGTAATTGCCATCCTCGTATTTGTATACTTGGCTTATGTATTAGTGAAACCTGAAAAGTTCTAATAAGACGGTGAAAGGTATAAAGCGGAGGGTCAAGGGCATAACTCATAAATTATAGACCTCCGCAACCCTCAATCTTAAAGCTTAAATCTTCTCAACATGAACACAGAAATAATTGGAATTATTGTAACCTTTATCATCACCTTGCTGATTTCTTTTCCACTCGGAAAGTACATAGCGAAAGTGTTTAAAGGCGAAAAAACATTCACCGATTTTTTAAATCCACTGGAACGGGGAATATTTCGTTTTTGCAGAATTAACCCCGCAGAAGAAATGAACTGGAAGCAACACCTCGCAGCCTTGCTTTCCATAAACCTCATCTGGTTTGCGTATGCATTTTTCATGCTGCTCTTCCAGGGAAGTCTATTCCTTAATCCTGATGGCAATCCATCTATGTCGCCAGACCTTAGCTTTAATACGGCTATCTCTTTTTTGGTTAACTGCAACATACAGCACTATTCCGGTGAAACTGGCCTCACCTACTTAACACAGTTAGCAGTGGTCACTTTTTTACAGTTTGTTTCCGCCGCAACTGGTGTTGCCGCCGTAGCAGTATTGTTCAGAGCCTTTGCTGCAAAAACAACAGAAAAGCTGGGTAATTTTTTCGTATTCTTTACTAAAACGCTTACCCGTATAATGATACCATTGTGTATTGTTATTGCAGTGATACTTGTGTTTAATGGCACACCTGCCAGTTTCGAGGGAAAAGACAGTTTTGTTTCCCTGCAAGGCGACACCGTGAATGTAAGCCGGGGTCCGGCAGCGGGTATGATCGCCATCAAACATCTTGGCACCAACGGTGGCGGATGGTTTGGTACAAACTCTGCTCACCCCCTGGAAAATCCCAATTATTTTACAAACATGTTAGAAGTGATTGCACAGGTTATATTACCAATGGCATTGATTTTCGCTTTTGGATTTTTCATTAAGCGCAGAAAATTAGGTTATATAATTTTTGGTGTGATGACAGCAGGTATGCTCACTTTCATGATCCCCAATCTTATTTCAGAATTGGCTGGCAACCCGGCCATTGCCAACATGCACATTGCAGATGGCGTCGCGATGGAGGGCAAGGAAGTGCGTTTTGGAGTGGCTGCATCTGCTTACTGGCAGGTAATGACCACTGTTATTTCCACAGGCTCTGTTAATTCAATGCACGATAGTTCTATGCCGTTATCCGGCGCCATGCAAATGCTTGGTATGATGACCAACTGTTTCTACGGAGGTAAGGGTGTCGGGCTTTTAAACTATTTTATATTCCTGATCATAGCGGTATTTATCTCCGGATTGATGGTAGGACGAACGCCGGAATTTATGGGACGCAAAGTGGAAGCGAGAGAAATGAAGATTGCCTCCATCATCGCTTTGCTGCATCCGTTACTGGTGCTTGGTGGCGCCGCTCTTTCGGCTTATTTAGCAGCGCATCATCCCCAAATGAATTGGACAGTTAAGCCCGAAGCCTGGGTAAATAATCCTGGCAATCACGGCTTCTCCGAAATGTTATATGAGTACACTTCTGCCTCAGCAAATAATGGCTCTGGCTTTGAGGGCCTGGGAGATGGTAATATATTTTGGAATATAAGTACGGGCATAGTTATGCTGCTGGGAAGATTTCTTCCGATAATCGGCCCACTAGCAATTGCGGGTACACTGGCCGGGAAAAAATTTGTACCGGAATCCGCAGGTACGTTACAAACAGATACGGTCACATTCGGAATAATGACCTATGCTGTTATAATGATTCTTGCGGCCCTTGCTTTCTTTCCGGCTTTAACACTCGGCCCGATTTCCGAATACTTTTCAATGAAACCGTAGGAAAGAAAAATGATGTACCAGGCTAAAGTTCTTAACTCATCATCGTTGCGTCGCACACTTGTACGGCATATCGTTGAGGAGCGAATTGACCATTGACGATTGACCATTGCCAATTGCCAATTGACCATTCACCTTTCACCTTTCACAAAAATATCATGACATATAAAGAAGAAAAAAAATTGTTTGAACCGTCCTTAATCAGGGAGTCGTTGAAGCAATCTTTTATAAAATTAAACCCTCGTATAATGTTCCGCAACCCGGTAATGTTTACCGTGGAAATTGGCACCACTATTATGCTTGCTGTAACCCTTTACACTGCCGCCACCGGGGACAGTACTCAAGGATCACTCTGGTATAACCTGGCAGTGTTCATCGTACTCCTGCTCACATTGCTATTCGCCAATTTTGCCGAAGCAATAGCAGAAGCACGAGGCAAGGCCCAGGCGGAAAGCCTGCGAAAAACAAGAGAAGACACTCCTGCAAAAAAAATATTTCCCGTAGGTGAAATGTATGTGGATGAAGTGAGGGTAGTTCCTTCTTCACAACTGCAAAAAGGCGATCTATTTATTTGTGAGGCCGGCGATATTATTCCAATGGATGGCGAGATCATCAAGGGCCTTGCAACTATTGATGAAAGTGCAATTACGGGTGAAAGTGCACCGGTGATACGGGAGGCAGGCGGAGATAAATCATCTGTAACAGGCGGTACGAAAGTATTGAGCGATAAGATCACTGTAAAAGTAACTACAGAACCCGGAGAAAGTTTCCTGGATAAAATGATAGCATTGGTAGAAGGCGCCAGTCGCCAGAAAACGCCCAATGAAATTGCGTTAACCATCTTATTAGCAGCTTTTACACTGGTGTTTACAATTGTTTGTGTTACTTTAAAACCCTTTGGAGATTATGCCAATACACCAATCACCATTGCAGCGTTTGTGTCCTTGTTTGTATGCCTGATACCAACCACGATAGGCGGACTATTAAGCGCCATCGGTATTGCGGGGATGGATAGGGCACTACGTGCCAATGTAATTACAAAGAGTGGTAAAGCAGTTGAAACTGCCGGTGACCTGGATACTTTGTTACTGGATAAAACAGGCACCATCACAATTGGTAACAGGAAGGCAACGAACTTTTATCCAGCAAGCGGAGTAGAGGAAAAGTTATTTATTGAAATGGCTGTGCTCTCCTCGCTTGCGGATGAAACACCTGAAGGGAAATCAATTGTTGAACTGGGTAAATTAAGCCCGGCTCACTTCAATACAGAACATGCAACCTTTATAAAATTTACTGCGGAAACAAGGTGCAGTGGGCTAAACCTTGCGGACGGAACTAAAGTAAGGAAGGGAGCTTTCGACTCTATAAAAAACCTGGTTGCAAAATCAGGCAATCCTTTTCCGGAAGACACAGTGCAAAAAGTAAAGGATATATCTTCTAACGGTGGTACGCCACTGGTAGTTAGCAGGAACAATTTAGCGCTTGGTGTTATTGAATTGCAGGACATCATAAAGCCTGGCATTCATGAACGTTTTGAACGTCTTAGAAAAATGGGGGTAAAGACTGTAATGGTAACCGGGGACAACCCGTTAACTGCCAAATTTATTGCGGAGAAGGCCGGTGTTGATGATTTTATTGCGGAAGCAAAGCCGGAAGATAAAATGAACTACATTAAAAAAGAGCAGCAGAATGGAAAACTCGTAGCGATGATGGGCGACGGAACCAATGATGCACCGGCGTTAGCCCAGGCCGATGTAGGTGTTGCCATGAACAGCGGCACCGCAGCAGCCAAAGAAGCCGGTAACATGGTAGACCTGGATAATGATCCAACCAAGCTGATAGAAATAGTGGAAATAGGCAAGCAGTTGCTGATGACAAGAGGAACACTCACTACCTTTTCCATTGCCAATGATGTAGCAAAATATTTCGCCATCGTACCGGCACTTTTTATCGCATCGGTTCCAGCCTTGCAGGGGTTAAATATTATGCATCTGCACAGCCCCGATAGCGCCATCCTTTCAGCAGTTATTTTCAATGCCATCATCATCCCTGCATTAATTCCCCTGGCATTAAAAGGAGTCGCTTATAAACCGATCGGTGCAAGTGCCCTGCTCAGGAGAAACCTGCTTATATATGGTCTTGGGGGTGTAATTATTCCCTTCATCGGCATCAAGCTGATTGACCTTGTAGTAGCATTATTCGTTTAAAAATTTTTAACCATACAAACATGAAAAAGTATTTATTGCCATCATTGAAACTTACCATCGTCCTCATCATAGTTTGTGCAGTGCTTTATCCATTGCTTATTGCAGCAATCGCAAAGTTCGCACCCGGTGGTGGTAGCGGTGAAAAATTAACGGTGAATGGCAAAGTAGTTGGATACGCTAACATTGGCCAGAAGTTTACGGAAGATAAATATTTCTGGGGCCGCCCCTCTGCTGTTGATTACAACGCAGCCGGTTCAGGCGGTAGTAACAAGGGGCCTTCCAACCCCGAGTACCTGCAAGTAGTTAAAGAAAGGATCGATTCATTTCTTTTACATAATCCAACTATTAAAAGAGAGCAGGTACCGGCAGAAATGGTGACTGCTTCAGGCAGTGGACTAGATCCGGATATATCGCCGCAAAGTGCACAGATACAAGTAGCAAGAATATCCAGGACAAGGAATATTCCGGTTGACAAATTAGTGGAGCTTATAAATAACCAAACTGAAAAACCACTGTTTGGTCCTGCACACGTAAACGTTTTAAAACTAAATATTTCATTAGATAAAATAAAATAAAAAGATCAACCAACACTAAGCTTTTAGATCTTTATCATAACAATTGAAACTATGGCAGCCGAAAACGATACCGGTGAATATTTTTCAAACCTTAGCAAAAAGGCAACGAAGGGTAAGCTTAAAATCTATCTCGGTATGAGCGCCGGTGTTGGTAAAACTTACCGTATGCTGCTGGAGGCGCATAACCTTTTGAGTAATGGCAGTAACGTCAGGATCGGTTATATTGAAACACATGGCAGAAAAGAAACGCATGCACTGTTAGAGGGAATACCAATGATCCCGAGAAGAGATGTATTCTACAAAGGCAAAAGGCTGGAAGAGTTGGACGTACAAGCTATCCTATTGCTTCACCCCGAAGTAGTGCTGATAGATGAGCTTGCTCATACAAATATCCCGGGAAGTAAAAACGAAAAAAGATGGCAGGATGTGTTGGACGTGTTAGACGCCGGCATTGACGTAATTTCCGCTGTAAACATTCAGCATATTGAAAGCATTAATGAAGATGTAAAAGAAATTACCGGGGTTGAAGTAAAAGAAAGAATTCCGGATAAAATGCTGGAGATAGCAGATGAGGTGGTGAACATCGACCTGCCGGCTGATGAATTGATAGCCCGCTTAAAAGAAGGTAAGATTTACGATCATTCAAAAGTGCAGCAGGCGTTGCAAAACTTTTTTCAGTCTGATAAAATTTTACAACTGCGTGAGCTGGCTTTGAAAGAAGTAGCAGGCCAGGTAGAAAGAAAAGTAGATTACCAGATCACGGCCAGGCAAAAGCCTTTCCGGCATGAATACATCCTGGCCTGTATATCATCCAACCATGAGATAGCACAGCGGATTATTCGTAAAACCGCCAGGCTGGCTTCTTATTATAATAGCAAGTGGTATGTATTGTATGTACAATTGCCAAAAGAATCCGCAGACAAAATTCCCCTGGCGCTTCAAAGGCACCTGATCAATAATTTTAAAAACGCCACTGAATTGGGTGCTGAAGTCATCAGGAAAAGAGGATACAATATTGCTTCAGCAATCATTGAAACATCCATTGAAAAAAATATTACGACACTCTGTATGGGAAAGCCTCACTTAAATATTTTCCAGGTAATTTTAAAGACTGGTGTATTCAATCAATTAATAAAAGCCTTATCTAAAAACAATGTTGATATCGTAATCTTTTCCTAATGTCACTAAGCGTAAAAAATAAGATCTGGTTAGGCACTTTATTTCTTTTCCTGTTATTGTTGATAATCGGCGGGGTAAGTATTTATTATATGGCAAAAATAAAGGCTGAAGGAAAAAATATTTTGAATGAGAACTATGAGAGTTTGTCGTATGGGCACACCATGCAGCACCAGCTAAATACATTTGAAACAGATTATGAAAGCGCACTCAGGCAATTTGAAAAAGCATTGCAACAGCAGGAAATGAATGTGACAGAGCCAGGCGAACTGGAATCAACAAAATCATTACGATTATATTTTAATCAATTTAAAAAAGGCGACACTACTGCGAAGAATATCAAACACATGCGAGCCGAACTGCAATCGATCCTCAACTTAAATATGCAGGCTATCCAGGAAAAAAACTCCAAAGCCGAAAAGATTGCAGAAGACGCTTTTACGTTGATCATAGCTATTGCAGTGATCGTGTTTATTATCTCCTTTACATTTATTTTGAATTTTCCTTCTATAGTCACCAGGCCAATTAACCATTTAAGCAGTGCAATAAAAGAGATAAGCAACAAGAATTATAAACACCGCGTTCATATCGATAACAAGGATGAATTTGGAATGTTGGCGAATGCCTTCAATGAGATGGCAGA
>JBDSAP010000147.1:0-25743 GCA_039922055.1 Ferruginibacter sp. | reverse complement strand
CGTCAATAATGTATTGGTAGTTGTAGATGGTGTCGTTCCCCTTACGATATATTTTTGCCCTGATATCTTTCAACTCAATGTAGTTGATCTCTACCTTGTTTTTGATCAGTTTCAGCAAAGCAATATCTACCTGCAATCTTCCACCTGAAAGTAATGTGTCTTTATGCTGGTCTTCAAAATAAACGCCTTGCAGTACGAGTTGTTTTGGAAAAGCAAGTGAGAGCTTATCGATTCGAACGGTCGTATGAAGTTTATTCTCGAGATAGGACACCACTTTCTTTCGTGCAATATTTTGCACAGCGGGTACTTGGATGAGGATATAAATCAACAGCACCAGGAAAAGAATAGAGGCAAATATCCATGCAAGTATCTTGAAAGTTTTCTTTATAATTCTCTTAGTAGTCAGAGGACGTTTGTTTTAAGATTTGAGATAGGGTTTAACCAGCCGCAGTTATTGTGTATGTTTCGGTAAATAACTTTGGTAAGCGGTTGAGCGTTCATAAACAATTATTTTGTGCCGGACGCCGCTGCGCTCTTTTTTTTGATGAAAAAGAAAAGGCCTGCTTTTGCAATCGAACGCACCAATGGAAACACAGCCTTTTTTTTGCCAATCGCCAGCTTAGTTAGGTTCCATGCTGTTGAAATACTGGCGCTGGCCAGTTTTGTAGTTAAAAATGCAGGCACTACCATCGAAGTAGCAGATTTTAAACCTTCTTTCGGTAGCTTGCTCAATTTTTCTTTCAATGCTGCTTCTCTTACCTTGACCTTTGCCTGTACGTTTTCAATTGTTTGCGCCAGTGATGTGGTATCGTGTATGTTGTATGTTTCTCCGTTAATTATGGTGTTGCTCATCGGTTGCGTTTTTCTCCTGGTTGAATAGTTTCCGTATCACTGCGTTGATCACCGAGGATTCAATCTTTTTCTTCAATACGATGACTACCAGTACAATTAATACAAGATAAATGCCAGTGACGATCCCAAAACCACTCAACGGGTTGCCCGTAAGGGAAGTGAAAAAGAACCCGGCAGTAATGCCCAGCAATACAAGAAATACAGTCCCCAGTATGGTAGCCAGCAAAATGGTCGCAAACGATGCTATTGCCTTTGATACCTGATCTGTAGCCTGTAATTTCAGTAATAGCAACCGGTCCTCCACGTATCTCCGGAGCGATTCTTTTGTTTCGGTAAAATAATCTTCTTTCAGTTCCATAAAGGTTAATAAGGTGTAATTGAAATGACAAAATCATTTAAACAATCTTTGTACCACTAATACCGGGACAAGCTGCAAAAGTACCTGTGAACGATGTTAGCTGAAAATCAGGGGCCGGTTAAACCGGCGGGGTCACTGACCGCATTTGATACCTGTTAAAATATCAGCGATCCCTTTCTTCAATTCAGTATAAGAAGTTGGTTTGCTAAAAAAATTGAATGCACCAAGTTCCCTGGCTTTTACTTTGTCGGTGTCCCGGGAAGATGTAGAGTAGATAACAACGGGAATATTATTGAGATCAGTATCTGATGAATTTTTGAGCACCTTTAAAAATTCGAAGCCATGCATAAATGGAAGGTTCAGATCTAAAAAGATGCAGTCTGGCCTGCCCTGATCATTTGTTTGCAACACACGTAGTCCCTGTTCAGCATCATCAAAGCAATTACAATCGATCACGGTACTGATATCACTGACAGCAGACAAAAATATCATTTGATCATCCTTATCATCATCTACCAGCATTATTTTACAAGGTGTGTTCATCAGCTTTAAAAAATATTAAACATCGTGTAGCGGTAACATCACCGTGAAAGCGGCTCCCTGGCCAATTACGCTTTCCGCTTTGATATTGCCAAAATGGTGTTCAGCAATTCTTTTGCAAAAAGCAAGCCCAAACCCCGCTGTATCGCTATTGACATCTAATTTTTTCAGCACGTTAAAAATATAGTCATTGTAGCGGTCGTCGAATCCATTGCCTTTGTCTTTGATAGTAAGTTTTACATAATCATCGTACTTATATTTATCTTCCAAAGAGCTGAAAACATTTTCTTTTACTATTACCGCGTGTACCTCTAAATGCAATTGATTGTTGATAGCTCCATGTTCAAAGGCATTCTTCAATAAATGATGCATTAGTTGGTGGAGTTGTTGGCTATTGCCGGTGATCGCCGGCAGGGCATCGATAGCCGCTTCAACTTTTATTTCGGGATATGCACTCTTTAATCCTTTCAATTCATTTTTAACCACATCGGCCAGGCTCACTTTCTGTTTTTCGGAATTATGCAAAGTGAGGCTTAAATAATTTTGCAGGTTTTGCAATAGATCTTTAATTCGCAGCGAAGATTTTTGTATTACGGCTAACGCATGTTTTTTTAGAGAGACATCAATATTTTCCTGCAACAGTTCGTTAGAAAATAACATGAGCTTCCGAACCGGCTCCTGCAGGTCATGTGTAATGATATCACTCAATTGCAGTATCTCTTTATTTTGAAATTTCAGTAAGCTGATCTGCTTGTCCATTGCCAGTTGTTGTAACTCCAACTCACGCTTTATACTTTCGAGTGCTTCATTTTGCTGAATAGCTTCTTGTGCAATTTTCTTTGCAAAAAGAATTTCGTCTTCATATTTACGACGGTTAAATACAGGGATGAAAGAGCAGACGATCTCAGGTCCGTTGCCGGTGTCATTCATTACTGCATTCATTGCAACGGGAATATCCTTTTGAGATTTGGACTGGAAGTTTAGAAAGATCTCTTCAAAGTGGCCATGAAGTTTTACCAGGGGATAAAAATGTGTCTGGTAAAAGATTCGCCCCGAAACGGTCAACAAGCTGGAGATGTTGGTCCCGGTCAAATCATCTTCTTCATATTCCAAAATCTTACAGCAATAGGCATTAGCCATCGTTATCAATCCTTCTTCTGTAAAAGAAAAAATAGCACACGGGGCGATGCTTAATATATCCTGCTTTGCAGTTGTCATGCCACTTTAATTGTTAGAAGAAAGATATTCCTTCATTAACAAGATCGTTTCGTCAGGAGCGCTCATGTGGGGGCAATGACCGGTTGCTTTCATTATTTTTAATGTGCTGCCAGGCATCTGTTGGTTGAGATAATGACCAACCTCCAAAGGAGCGATCAGGTCATCGGAACATTGCAATAAGAGAGCCGGAATTTTTAGTTTGGCAAGATCATTCCTGTTATCCGATAAAAAAGTAACCTCGGCAAACTGTCTTGCAATCACCGGATCGGTAGAGCAAAAGCTTTCGGTAAGTTCTTGTCCTAATCCCGGCTTATCCGCATTTTTCATAATTGCTGGCGCCAGGAAATTAGCCCACCCGATATAGTTCTTTTCCATGGTATCCAATAGCTCCAGGATGTCTTTCTTTTCAAACCCGCCGACGTAAGCGGGGGATTCATTAATATAACGTGCGGAGGGACCGATGAAGATCATTTTATCAAAACTGCCCGGTTGTTTGATCGCTGCCAATAACCCGATCATGCTGCTAACTGAATGCCCAACAAAGATCACATCCTTAAGATCCAAAGCATTTACAACATCAATTACATCGTTGGCATATCCCTGTAGGTCATTGTATTTTTCTTTATTGTAAGCTTTGATATCTGAGTTGCCGGAGCCAACATAATCGAACAAAACAATTTGATAATCTTTTTCAAAGGCGGGAGTTATAAAGCGCCACATATTTTGATCGCAACCAAATCCATGAGCGAACAGCATAGGCTGCCCCACTCCAAAAACCTTCACATTATTTCTTAATAAAATTTTATTCACTATTTACTTTGGTTTGAGGGGAAATTGATTTTGTATTTGCCCGAAAAAAATACAGGCTTCCGTATAACAGCCGGTATTTCAAAAGGTTCATTACTTTATTGAATTTGTAATATAGGCGATCAATGTCTTTAGAACTGTGGCATGGGAGAGTCTATCAATTCCATCAGGGTTTTTTTCTCAAGTATTCTTAGTGTAGCATCCCTGGTTTGTTGCATTGCTTTGTTTAAGCCGCAGATAGCCTCGTCACAATCTTTACACTTTTCATAGAAGTTCAGGCTTACACAGGGGAGCAGCGCAATGGGACCTCCAACTAATCGGATAGCTTGTGCGAGTGTAGTTTTTTTGGGCGATTGTAACAGGTAATAACCGCCGCCTTTTCCTTTTTTACTGTCTAAAATATTATTTTGTTTCAATTCCAGTAAAATCGTCTCCAGGAATTTGATCGGTATTTTTTTATTGACAGATATCTCAGAAATAAGTACCGGACCCTGCCCATACCGGGCCGCCAAATAACCGAGAGCTTTCAAAGCATATTGTGTTTTTTTAGATAACATAAAAGAAAGTTAAGTACAAAAAATATAATAAAAAACAAAAATTAAGTCTATGTGTTTAATGGACTATTATATATATTTGTGAATAAAAATATTTTACTATGAGCCTACGTTTAGGGGACACAGCGCCCAATTTTACAGCAAATACATCTATTGGTGAAATTGATTTTTACGAATATTTGGGAAATTCATGGGGAATTTTATTTTCTCATCCTGCGGATTATACACCGGTATGTACAACCGAACTGGGCAGAACAGCCGCTTTGAAAGAAGAGTTTGAAAAAAGAAATGTGAAAGTGCTTGCATTGAGCGTTGACCCTGTTGATAAACACCTTGGTTGGATCAATGATATCAATGAAACACAAAATTGCAACGTTGATTTCCCGATCATAGCTGATGAAGATCGCAAGGTTTCTACTTTGTTTGATTTTATTCATCCCAATGCATCTGCAACTGCTACAGTTCGTTCACTGATAGTTATTGCGCCGGATAAAACAGTAAAGCTCATCATCACTTACCCTGCATCTACAGGAAGAAATTTTGTAGAAGTATTAAGGGTGGTAGATTCATTACAATTAACCGCGAATTATAGCGTAGCAACGCCAGCTAATTGGAAACACGGCGAAGATGTAATAGTGGTACCGGCAGTAAGCACTGAAGATGCAGAAAAGAAATTTCCAAAAGGATTGACAATTGTTAAACCTTACCTGCGTTACACGCCACAACCGAATTTAGATTAAATGTGTCCCCCCGAAAATGAATAGGAGCTGCTGTAAAAGGCAGCTCTTGTTTTTTATAGATTCTTTTTTAATTGTTGTACGAGGGCTCTCATGTCCTTTGGTAGTTCCGCCTGCAAGTCATATTCTTTGTCTGCCGCATCTTTAAATTTCAATTGGTAGGAATGAAGTGCAACCCTGTTAAGCATCGGCCGTTCTTCCTCGTCATGCTTGCTTAATTTAAATTTCATTTTAATGGATGACAGCAATACAGGTTTGCCATCACCATACACCGGATCACAAACAATAGGATGGCCGATATGTTTTGCATGCACCCTTACCTGGTGCGTACGTCCGGTATGGATCTTAAATTTTACAAGGCTATACTTTCCAAGCGTCTCCATTTCTTCATAATCCGTTAATGAAGGTTTGCCCTTTCGGTTGATCACCATCTGTCCTTTAAAAACAGGATGCTCCATGATCGGCACATCAATACTGCCGGTCTTCTCAGGCAGCGTTCCATGTACTAAACCGAGGTAAAATTTTTCAACAGTTCTTTCTTCAAACTGGCGTGAAAAAAATTTATGTGTGTCCTCATCTTTTGCAAACATGATAATGCCGCTGGTTTCCTTATCTAGGCGGTGAATGGTAAATATGCTGCCATATTTTTCAATCAACATATCCTTCAGCGAACGCTCAGATTGTACACGGTCGGGGATCGACAACATACCAGCAGGTTTATTCACCACGATAAAATGATCATTTTCGAAGATGATCAAATCACTGCTGAGGCCGCGGTTTTTGTGCATGGAAGTTTTAACGGCTGGATTTTTATTTTCCATCATTTTTGGTCTTGGCCGTTTTTTCTTTAGGAACATTCTTTTTGTAAGAAGAATTCAGGTATTTCAGTAACCGGATTTCTTTTTCGCTTAGGAAACGCCATTTGCCCCGTTCTACATTTTTCTTAGTGAGTGTGGCGTACAGCACCCGGTCCAGCGCTTTTACATCGTAACCGAAATGCTCAAAAATACGGCGCACCACCCTGTTTCGCCCGCTATGTATTTCGATTCCGATCACCGATTTATCACGGGCATCTGCGTAAGCAAGAGAGTCTGCTTTTATTTCGCCATCTTCCAGTTGTACGCCGCTCAATATTTTATCGAAGTCGGCTTTTGTAAGTGGCTTATCCAGTTTTGCTTCGTACACTTTTGTAATGTTGTAGCTTGGGTGCGAAAGCTTCTGTGTCAATTCTCCATCGTTTGTTAAAAGCAATACGCCGGAAGTATTTCTATCGAGTCTGCCTACCGGGTAAATTCTTTCGGTAGTTGCCATTTTTGTTAATTGCAAAACAGTTTTTCTTCCCTGCGGATCATCGGTAGTGGTGATATAATCTTTGGGTTTGTTCAGTAAAATATATACCAGGTTCTTACTTACAAATAATTTTTTTCCATTGAATTGCACATCATCCCGTTCCGTTACTTTATGCGCAGGCTCCTTAATAACCTCGTTATTTACCTTTACTTTACCCTCTTTAATAATGGTAACAGCATCTCTTCTGCTACAAACGCCACAATGCGCTACAAATTTATTAAGCGGCATTTCCGACGTAACCGGTGATGATGGCCGCACTATCCTTTGCGCAGGTTTTTCTGGCGCGGGGGCGTACTCTTTTTTTATGCCAACAATTTTTTGTACCTGCTCAAAGTTGCTTTCTATCGCTTTTACTTTGTCCCCTTTTTTATCGCTGCTAAACGCCTGTTTCTTTTTAACCGAAGTTGGTGAAGGCGCCGGGGCGCCAGGAGGCTGTAAAGCGGCATTTCTTGCAGCGGCTTTTAATTGTCTTTTTTCTTCAAACCGTTTATCAATAGCAACAGCCCTGGCTTTTTTAGCCTTCTTTTTGGCTTGCTTAAATTCTTCTTTAATTAGGCTGTTTTTCTTTTTGGGAACAAATTTCTGGAATGGAACCTGGCTCATTGTTGTAGCGTTTTACTGTTATTTCAACAGGGATGAGCGGCGAAGATACCGATTATTGCCGGCTTCTGTTTCGCATGGTATTTACAAATGGGGAGTGGTGGAGTTTCAAGAAAACAACATCCAGTAAAAACGAAAGAGGCAACCGTTTCTGGTTGCCTCAGTGATATAGGGTCGATTAAGGTTATTTTGAACCGTGTGTTTTCTTTTTCCTCATTTCTTCCATTTTTGATAATTGCTCTTCAGTCAATATCTTTTTAAATGCTTCTTTATTCTGTCCTTTCAGCGCCATCAATTGTTCCTTTTTTTCTGATTGGCTCAATTGCTCATTGTCCTTGATGGCTTTAACTTTTGCCATTTGTTCCTCACGGCTTGCTTTTAGTTGGGCCACCTGGTCATCGGACAAATTCAATTTTGTTTTCATCCTCTCCAGTCCCTTTGTACGCTTTACTTCACGTTGTGCCTGGTGAGCGGCTTTATTTTTTGCGATCTGATCTTTTTGCTCTGGTGTAAGCAGGCTGTTCATTTTTTCTTTTTGTTCCTTACGAATTGCTTCCTTCCTGGTCTTGAATTCTTTTACCGTGATGTTCTCTTCTTTGTTAAGGTCCGTCAATTGTTTTTTTGTGGCTTCATGGTTGGCCTTCATTTGCTCTTTTTGAGCGGCAGTCAGGTTCAGGTCTTTGAACATACCATGTCTTTGTGAATGATGATGCTGGGCACGCTGTTTAAATTTTTCTTTACCTGTTTCCTGTGCGCTTGCAGAAAAGACAAATGCAGCTATGGCTAACATTCCTGTGATTATCTTTTTCATAATTTAAAATTTTTATAGCGAATAGACTTCGACCTGTCATCCAGGTTTAAGATGCAGGTTTAAAGAAAAGTTAAAGGGTATCTTAAAAAATCTATAATAGAAATGTAGCATGAATGAGAATAGTTGCCGACCGCTGCAATAATATTCCAGGATTGTCTTTATCCTACAAAAACAATGTGCAGGCTTTTACATAGCATAGTGATGCTTCTTATCGTTAAAAGAAATAGGTATTTGCCTTAAGACACTTTAAATAAATTAATCTATATTGCCTCGTTACCCTGCTTAAATGATTTATCCACCAGTCACCCTTATTGATGAGACTTACACCAGCCAAAACTATTTCTAAATTTTACTATTTAGCTCTATCAATTTTTATTTTCCTAATAAGTAATGATGCCAGCGCTCAGTTACAAGCCAATTTTTCGGTAGACAAAACCGGTGGCTGTTCTCCATTAAACGTAAAATTCACAAATACCACAACAGGGGCAACCCCGACTGCAACCTGGCAATGGAATTTTGGCAATGCCAAGTCCTCCACTTTAAGAGATCCTGGTGCTACCTATTTTACTGAAAAAACATATACGGTTACCCTCACTGTAAAAGATGGGGCCAACACTTCAACCAAATCTCTGGATGTTTCGGTTTATAAAAAGCCTGTGGTCGATTTTAGTTTAACACCGGCAAAAGGCTGTGCGCCACTTTCGGTTAACTTTACCGCAAACGCAACTGCCGGCGACGGAACCATCGCAAGCTACTTATGGGATTTTGGTGACGGTACTACCGTGCAGGGTAGCAATTATGCCACTACACAACATATATATACGCTTCCGCAGGTGCCACCTATTACCCTAAATGTTACCAATAGTTTTGGGTGTTACGCTACGGTAACCAAGAGCAACCAGGTAGAGGTGGTAAAGGCTGTGCAGGCTACTTTTACGCCGTCCGAAACCGCACTTTGTAATGCAGGCGAGTCGGTTACTTTTACAAACAACAGCACCGGCAGTGGTACTCTTACCTATAAATGGGATTTCGGTGATGGTAAAACATCTACCGTGATATCACCGGTACATATTTATTCAACCAGTGGGAGTTTTACCGCAACCCTCACCACCACCAGCAGCGACGGATGTTCGGCAACTGCGCCTTCAGTGGTAATTAACGTTGCCAATTTTATTGCTGATTTCCAGGTTCCTTCTTTAATTTGCTTAAACCAGGGTGTTCTTTTCACCAATACGAGTACAACCTCCTTTAGACTGGCAGAGTGGTGGGTGGACGGTAATTTTTATGGTGGTGGCAACTATACGGATGCAGGACTTAACACTGCGTTTTACCAGCCGGGCGATCATACTATTAAACTCGTAATGTATTATGGGAATTGCAGTGTAACGAGCATAAAGAAAATAACAGTTAATGCCTTGCCCAATTTAAATGGATTTTTAGTCGCATTGCAGGGTGCTTGCGGAGCACCCGTAACTATAAACTATAAAGACACCACCAGTGATGCAGTTAGCTGGCAATGGCGAAACAACTATTACGGAAGTACTTTTGCCACCACCCGCAACGCGGCTTTTACATATACCAGCAACGGCTATGAAGAAGTATACCTTACCGTTACTAATGCGGCTGGTTGCAGTGCTACGGCGGCTAAATATGTCAACTACGACAAACCCAATATTTATATCAGCATCACCAGTACCAACACCGGCAATTACCAGGGATGTACCGGTTTAAAGTTGGGGTTTGCAGCCAACCCCGATACCGCAATTAAGGACTACAGTTGGGATTTTGGCGATGGCACCACTCTCAGTACGGTAAAAACACCCACCCATACATTTAATAAAGCGGGCAGTTTTACTGTAACGCTCAACTATACTACTACGAATGGCTGTAAGGGTGTGGCTTACTATAATACTATCGCGGTTGTTGATAAGCCGGTGTTTGATTTTACATCCCAAAATGGCACTACCATCTGCGGTAATACGCCCACTACTTTTGCCGCAACACCCGCCGCTTCAGGATGGGATTATTTATGGTCATTCAATTCGCAGTATGAGTACTATGGCTATTATGGAAATAGTACCATTGTAAAACAGTTTGTCTACGATACCACTTACACAGTAATGATGATTGCGAACAACCATGGTTGCGTTGACACAGTTATTAAGAAGGATTATATAAAAGTACTTCCGCCATTTCCCCATATCGGACAAGTTTTAAATACTTGTGATGGCACAAGAGGAGCTGTAAGATTAACAGAGCATTCAGACAAAGCACTTAAATGGAGCTGGGATTTTGGGGACGGCGGTACCGATGCATACGCGGCGTTTAAAGATACCATCCGCCATACTTATACAAAAACAGGAAGTTATAATGTAGTATTGAGCGCTACCAATGGCGCCTGTACTGTAAAGGATTCCATCAATGTATATGTATTGTTAAAACAAAAGCCGGTGCTAACATCTTTGCAAACAAATGCATGCGGAAGCGACAATGTAAATTATAAGTTGGGTGGGTTTGAAGTAAACCCTTATTACGTTTATAGTTATGGTTATTACTATATCAGTAGCAAAGAATATGGTGATCTTACACCTTACAATGGGTATATGTCATTAGATAATTATAGTAACCAGGTAGAATATACGGGTTATATGCAATCACTCGATCCAGGTAAAAGTGACATTCGGATGATTACAACCTCCTATGGCTTTGGTTGTGCAGATACGAGCAACTTTATTCCGTTGAAAATACATGGGCCCAAAGCTGGTTATTCCATGCAACCGCATTCAGGTTGTTTTAAAGACCCTGTTTTCTTTTCAGATACATCCAGAGCTTTTACTGGCTCCCCTCTTGTAAAATGGGAATGGAATTTTGGAGATGGTAAACTCCAAACGCTCACCACTACTGGCTCTACCAGCCACCTATACGCCCTTCCGGGATATTATTATGTTCAGTTAAAAGTAACTGATGCCGATGGTTGTACCAGCACTTCCAATTTTGAGTATGTGTCGCTTGGCGGCCCCAAAGCTGATTTTTCGGCGACTTCCTACAACATTCCACCAAACACATTGGTGTCATTATTCAATATTTCCAGTTACTATAACTCTTACTATAATTCTTCATTGAAATGGATATTCCCCGATAGTACTACCTCAACTTACGAAAACACATCTTTTAATTTTACAAAGGAAGGAGTATATACTATCCGGCTCATCACTTATAACTCCGAAACCGGTTGCACAGACACCATTCAAAAAACATTTACGGTAAGAGAAGTGAATAGCGTGTTTACCTACAAATTTTCTTACATCAACAATAATTCCTGCCCACCGGTAATAGCGTCGTTTACCAGTATTTCAACCAATGCGGTCAGGCTGGCCTGGGATTTTGGCGATGGCGGCGTGGCTGGTAACCAAACAAACGTATCGCACACCTACAACAAACCAGGAATTTACAGGGTTGTGCACTATAGTTTCGACAGTGGCTCAGGAGTAGATAGTACCGAAGACTTTATTGAAGTAAAAGGCCCTTATGCTTTGTTAAAGGCGGATGTTTTAACAGGTTGTAGTTCTTTACAGGTAAAGCTTACAGCAGATGTGAGGTATGCCAACGATTATACCTGGGATTTCGGCGACGGAACCGTTGTACCCACTACTGATACATTCGCTATACACACATATCTTACACCTGGTATTTATGTGCCCGCTCTTATTTTGAAAGACGCAGGTGGTTGCAACGCTACTTCCGAATTACCCGAAAAAGTAGTGGTTGATTCTTTATTGGCATCCTTTAAAATTTCTCCCAATAAAATCTGCGACTCTGGGGTAAGCATCTTTACGTCTACCACAAAAAGTTTGTCAAATGATGAATTGCAAGCTGCGCTTGAATACCGTTGGATTGTAAAGGAGGGTAACAGGCAAGACACTTCCTATACTTTCAATGGTAATCATTTCTTTAATATACTTGCCACCCATACCGTAAGCCTCCTGGTGAAAACGCCTTATGGCTGCGAGCAGGAAGTAACGGAGTCTGTTGTAGTAAATAGCGGTGTTAGCGCAGTAGTTAATGGGTTAGCGGAAGTATGTAAGGACGTACCCATCAGCTTTACTGGCAGTGCAAACCCATCAAATGTAGCGCTGCAATGGAAATGGGATCTTGGTAACGGGAATGTTTCCGATCAGCAAAACCCAGGGCCACAGCAATATAGTATCACTGGCCTAAAGCAGGTTTCGCTACAGGTTAGCAATGGTAATTGCAGCGACACGGCTATTCATCCATTGTTTGTTAATGCACCGCCGGTGATCGGCTTTTCACCCCAGGCTCCGGTGGTATGTAATGGAAGCAGTTTTCTGTTAACAGCATCGGGAGGCGAGTCTTATAAATGGTTTGCGCCAACTACAATTGCAAATACAAATACAGCAGGCGTAACATCACGCCCGGTAAAAAGTATCTATTATTCTGTAAACGTTACGGATACAAAAGGGTGTAAGGCAAAAGATTCCGTCTTTGTAAAAGTGATTGATTCTATTAAGGTTTCAGGCACGTCATCTCTTTTTGCCTGCGAGGGAACATCGGTACAATTAAATGTGTCGGGCGCTAATACATATAAATGGATTAATAATACTACCGGCATCAGCAATACCGCCATAGCTAATCCATCAGCCCTCGCCAATATATCCACCACCTATACTGTCGTGGGGTATGATAATTTTAATTGCTTTACGGATACGGCAAATATTTCTGTAAGAATTAGTAAACTGCCCCTTGTGGATGCGGGGCCAGGCAGCCAGTTGATTGCCAACACACCTTTTACACTTTCTCCAACTATCAGCGGAGCTACCAACTGGGCATGGTCACCATCAGATTTCTTAAGTTGTACAAATTGCCTTAATCCTATCAGTAAACCAAACTCTTCTATTACCTATACGCTAACAGCCTTTAACAGCGATGGATGTAAAGCCACTGACACGGTGAGCTTGCGGCTAATTTGTGGAAGAAACCTGCTATACATACCAACCGCCTTTTCGCCTAACAATGATAATTTAAACGACCGGTTTACCATCCATGGCAGCGGTGTTAAAATAATTCGCTCGATAATAGTTTTCAACAGATGGGGTAAGGTTGTTTTTGAAAGAAAAAACATCAATGCAAACGACCCTAAGAATAGTTGGGACGGCTATTATAATGGCGAACCCATGCCGGTTGGTGCGTACGTTTATTTAGTGCAAACGGAATGCGAGGCAGGGGAGGTGTTCGAATACCGGGGCAACGTTATGATTGTGAGGTAGGCATATATACAGGTTGAAAGCTAAAAACGCTGTTTAAATAAGAACCGATCAACTTGATTCTATTTAAACAGCGTTGCCTTTTGTAATATCTTATTTCCCCTTATTTGCCAATTGGCCACAAGCGGCATCAATATCTTTTCCGCGGCTTCTTCTCACCCTCACATTTACCCTGTTTTTCGCAAGATGATCGGTAAAGCGCTGGGTAGTTTCTTCATCAGGTTTAGAGAACCTTGCGCCTTCTATCGTATTGTATTCTATAACATTCACCAGGTGTGTGGGGATCTTTCGGTAAATTTTTATCAAAGCATCCGCATCTTCGATGGAGTCATTGAGATCCTTAAAAAGGATATATTCTAACGTAATATCGTTTTTTGTTTTTTCGTAAAAATAATTGAGCGCTTCAATTAATGTATCAATGCTATTACTTTCATTGATGGGCATTATCTGGTTACGTTTTTTATCATCGGCAGCATGTAAGGAAAGTGCCAGGTTGAAACGCACCTTGTCATCGCCTAATTGTTTTATTTGCTTGGCAACACCAGCGGTGGAAACGGTAATTCGTTTCGGACTCATCGCCAGCCCATCGTTTGATATCAGCTTATCAATTGCTTTTAGTACGTTTTTATAATTCAGCAAGGGCTCACCCATTCCCATAAAAACTACATTCGACAATTTTTTATCAAATGTTTTTTCAGATTGTTGGTTGATAAAAGCCACCTGGTTGTAGATCTCATCGTAATCGAGATTTCTCTTTCGCTCCATGGTGCCAGTCGCACAGAATTTACAGCTTAGGCTACAGCCTATTTGGGAGGATATACAAGCCGTGTTTCGTTTCTCAGTCGGTATCAGCACCCCTTCAATCATGTGGCCGTCAAATGTCATGAAACGTGATTTGATCGTTCCGTCACTGCTATGTTGGGTAGTATTTATCTTTAATTCGGGTATTTCAAATTGTTCCGCCAGGTTCTTCCGCAACTCTTTTGAGAGATCCGTCATATCCTCAAAGCTTTGGGCATTTTTTTTCCAGATCCACTCATACACCTGTTTGGTACGAAATTTCTTCTCACCCATGGATTCAAAAATCTTGCTTAACTCATCTAATCCGAGGTGACGAATATTTTGTTTTACTGCTATCATGGCCGCAAAGATACCGCAAGCGCAGGGATTGCCAATGAGCCGGAAGGTACTTTAACGGGCATGTGCCTATGGAATGGGCTGCCCCAATCGAAAACAAGGTCATTAAAACCAAGCCACAATTTTTTTATAAAATAACTATTACTTTGCTAAGAAATGAATCTGATAACTGAATTGCGTCCTTGCAAAACAGCATTTATTGGTTCATAAAACGATCTAAAAACAATTATGCAAACAGTTTATGTAGTTGATACCGTTCGAACACCAATTGGTAAATACGGCGGCGCACTGAGTATGACCCGGCCTGATGATCTGCTTGCGCTCGTAATTAAAGCGCTGCTAACCAGGAATTCCTCGATTGATCCAGGCGCCATTGAAGACGTGATCGCCGGGGCAGCCAATCAAAGCGGCGAGGATAACAGGAACGTAGCACGGATGGCAGCTTTGCTGGCTGGCCTACCGGTAAGCGTCGCTGGTAATACGGTGAACAGGCTATGTGCCTCCGGGTTGCAGGCTATTATGGATGCCTCCCGGGCAATCATGTGCGGAGAAGGTGGTTTGTATATTGCTTGCGGCGTCGAAAGTATGACGAGGGCGCCTTTTGTAATGCCCAAAACCCAGGCGCCCTTTGCCCGTGATCCGCAGATTTTTGATACAACAATGGGCTGGCGGTTTACTAATAAACAACTTGCTCTGCAATACTATCCCTACACAATGGGCGAAACGGCCGAAAACGTTGCTAAGAGGTGGAATATCAGCCGCCAGGCACAAGACAAATTTGCCCTCGAAAGCCAGCGTAAATATTTTAAAGCTGCACAGGAAGGTAAATTCAAAAATGAGATCGTACCGGTACAGGTACAGGAAGGGAAAGACCAATATGACTTTGATAAAGATGAACATCCCAGGGAAACGAGCCTGGAAAAATTAGCTGCATTGAAACCTGCCTTTATTAAAGACGGGACTGTAACGGCAGGTAACAGCAGCGGCATCAATGACGGGGCGGCGGCAATGCTCCTTGCAAATGAAGATGCGGTGAAGAAATATGGATTACAACCAATGGCCAAGGTAATAGGTATGGCGGTAGCAGGTGTAGACCCGGCTGTAATGGGCATTGGTCCCGTGCCCGCCACTCATAAAGCATTACTTCGGGCAGGGGTCACACCAATAGACCTGGACCTTATAGAGTTAAACGAAGCGTTTGCTTCGCAATCCATTGCCTGTATTCACGATCTTGGCCTCGACCTTGAAAAAGTAAATGTGAACGGAGGAGCTATTGCACTTGGTCATCCGTTAGGATGTAGCGGCGTACGAATATCGACCACTTTGCTGCATGAATTAAAAAGAAGGAAAGGGAAATACGGCCTCGCCACCATGTGTGTTGGAGTAGGGCAGGGAGCGGCAATTATATTTGAGGGGTTATAACCGGTGCAAAAGTTTGCTTACAAGTTTAAAATTGGTGATTACAGATAAAAATAGCAATAAGGCAGCTAACAAAATGATGCGCCAATCAAGCCATTGTGACAACTCTTCTCGTCCATTCATTGCCGAATGCTGAAAATAATATTGAAACAGCTCCGTAAATAATATTGCCGAGATAATTATAACTACATACACTGGTATCCATTTTTTTGCCACCGTAGCGCTTAGCCATTTTGGCGAATAGCCAAGCGTCAATAATAATTGCAGGTTGTCTTTACTTTTAGCGATCATCAATTGCAGGTAAAAGGAAAATAGTACCATCGCCAGTATTATCACCAACACACCAAAACCTGCCAGTCCGCTTACTATGGCTTGCAGTACTTGTTTAACTCGGCCGAATTTTGTTTTGTCTTTATTTACCCTGTATTCTTTTTTCTCGATATAGCTTAGTAATTGTGGGTTATTAGCGTCTTTTGTTTTTAAATAAATACGGGATGCATTCACTTTTGAAACTCCTCCGAAATTTTTATTGGCATAGGCCATGAATGCAGGTGGCACTAATACCGAATTGATCCGGTCGCTGAGTGCTACAATATGCGCCCTAAAGTTTTGTACACCGGTCGGCGTATAACATTCCAGGATGATATTTACCGACGACATGGTTTTATCAGACAATTGCGGCAAATCCTGGCTGGGCGCAAATACATTGTACATCTCCATAAAATCCGACGAAAAAATAAGAGGAATATCCACCTGTCCTTCCTGCCAGGTAAAAGATGGCGGCACCGTATCAATGAATTTTTCGTCAAGAGATTCAAGAAAAAGATCTGTGCTAAAAGGGATGATATTTCCGGCACTTGCCTTTACCCTGAACTGGTTTGAAATTAAGGGGGCAGCATCTTCCACGAAAGGTTGCGATTTAAGATCGGCCACATCCGCCTCGGTAAAGCTATTGTCTTTACCCATATTTTCGTTGGTGATAGTTTTTGTAACCGAGATAAAATCCGAACCATCTTTGCTGGTATTTTTTTCCTTTAAAAGGTTGTTGATGTTAAGATACATCTGAATAGAGCACAATAACAATAAAACGCCCACACCAAGACCAATATAACTAAGTGCCCTGGATATCCGATTTTGATCGGCAGAAAGGAAGGGAGCGATATTTTTAAAAGTAAGGGGCAAGTTTTGATGTTTGATGTATGATGTAGGATGTATGATGTTTATTGTTTGTGATTATCGTATTCGATTCATTGTGTTTATGGGCTAAGAATTATGGTGTTGAGAACTGAGGGCGGCAGGTGAGTAAAGACTGCTTCCATTCAAACAAACCCTAAACCCTACACCAAAAACCCTAAACCGTCTCACAAGTGCAAGGTTCTCTCCGATTTAAAATATTCTATCTCTCTCAGATCGGCCAGGATGATGGTAGCTTTTCGTTCTGCACTTTCCTCTTCCATTAGCTCCATTGCTTTTTTTCGGTTCGCTTCATCGAGGTGACTAAAGGGTTCATCGAGCAATAAAAAATCAAAAGGTTGCTGTAGCGACCTGATGATGGCAATGCGTTGTTGCTCGCCATAGCTACAGGTTTTGCAAAGCCTGTTCAGTTTGTTGTCAATACCCAATCGCCTCGCCATGGTCTCAATTTTATTTTCCGTATGAAATGGAAACAGTGATCTTTTGATCTCAAGATTTTGTAATACGGTGTGCTCCGGAAATAACCGCAGGTCCTGGAATACAATGCTGATGTGGCGCTGGCGCCATACAGAAAATTTTTCGGCATCAAAATGTTTTATATCAGAAGTATCGTAAGAGATCTGCCCGGTGTAATCATTTCTCAGGCCATATAAAAAATGAATAAGGGAAGTTTTGCCGCTGCCACTTGGCGCAATAATATGAATATTTTCCCCTTTGTTGAATGAAATATTTTTGTTCCAAACCTGTGATCCATTGACTTTACCCTGCTCCAAAAAAACAGGAAAAACATTTTGCAGGGAAATTTGCATGAACATCAAATTATAAAACTGCCAATCCATTAATTGAATTGGCAGTATTGAAATAAAACCGCTTACTTTTTTTTCGAAGGTACAGCAGTTGTGTCTTCAGTCATTGGAGTCACCATATCCTCATAAGCCATCATCTCGTCTTTTTGCTTCTTTTGTTTTTCCTTATACAACAAAGCCATCTTTGCTGCATATTGATTTAGTTGTTTAAGGCTATTCGTGGTTTTATCTACCAGGTTTACTTCAACAACCTGGCTAATAGCGCCATCACTAAAGTTTCCGCCTTTCCATAAAACATTGTCCCAAATTTTAAGAGATTCATCCAGACCAACTTTAGCCGAGCTGTCTGTTGCTGCGGTAGTTCCAAAGGCTTTTAGCAGCAACTGTATATTGATGTAACCGCCATAGGGCTCGCCATTTATTTTATTAATGAAATCAAAATTTGTGGTAGAACCTCCAAGATATTTATCTACATTTTCTTTTGTATTACTAAGTGCAAAAAAGGTTCCGTTGGAGTTATAAGCAATAGGAGCTTTGCTGCTGTCGCCGCCCATTGTCTGGCCTAATTTTTTCCCTGCATTTACTAATTTATTAAACGCGTCTTTATCGCCAATGCTTGCCGAAAAAATAAAATTAAAATCAGGCTTTTGGTGAAGGGCGTGGTTTGGTTCCTGGTCTTGAAAATTATAAGTAACAGTATCCGTTTTCATCGAAAAATCAGACACTGCAACAACTACGTCGCCTTTATTGGCTTTTATAAAATCATCCAGTGTAAAACCCATAGAACTCAAACCGATGTTCATCAATCCATCAAGACCAGTAAGTTTTATCAGCTCCTGCAAACCTTCCGGTTTAAAATTCAGCGCCATTACTGCCACCACATCTTTTCCTGGTATCCGTTTTATCATGTCCTCATTTACCTTTCCGCCACCATATTTTTTAAAGAGCTTTGTCATTTCTTCGCTTGCATAGTTCCTGACCTTTGCCGTTATTTTCCCCTGGTCAAAATCCATTGTGCCTGTGGTAATATTTCCCTTGTACAGTTTTTCGAGGTTAAGCATTGCAAGAGGAGTGTTGGAAGCAGTAGTTTTATTCAACTCTCCGGCATTCATCCAAAAATGAATGTCTCCCTTTTCTTTCATAAGGGCAGAAAACTTGTCATCTTTTGCAAGTGTATTGCCTTCTTTCAGGTCGAAGATAGATTTACAGGTGGCCCCGATGTCTCTTGCAGACCTTGATGTAATGTCTATAGAATCCCGCATCATCCTCCTGGAGAGGTTATCCATTTGCGCCATTTGCGGAGCATCTATTATGTACACAAATTTCTCTTTTGTCCAGCCAACACATACGGGAGATTTGCTGATATATTGCACATTGTCCTTCTCGCTTTCGGTGCCATTTTTCGTAATTTCTTTGTTAAAGGCTTTAAACTTCGCATCATCTTTTACTGTTCCTTCAAATGCTACATATCCGCCGATGCTGTCTTTTATTGCAAAGAACATAAAGTCAGTTTTTGGATCGATGCCAGCATTTTCGGGATTGTCCAATATCGTTTTCATGAACGCAGGTAAAGCAGTGTCAGCATAAGCTTGCTGAAATATGGGGTTTTGCTTTATCTCATCCCAGGGCAATTTGTCCGATAAAGATTTACCATCCATTTTTAATACAATACCTGCATTTTTAGGGATCAATTTTCCCTGTGTATTTGTTTTGCCACAAGAAGCGAGGATGATCGCAACCGCTCCAATGAGCATTAATTTACAATAGTGTTTTGTTTGCATTATTTTGATTTTTATAATTTAGATTCGTTAGCAATTTTATAATTTATTATTCAATATAGTTGACTCAAAAATATTTTTGTCCTGGCATTTGTTTTTCATAGCCGCATCGTTGCATCGCCCTCTTGTGCGTTTTAAGCTTTGTGCAGCATAGCATTCACTTACCTATACCTGGCTGGTAAAATAAGCAGATAGTTTATCAAAAACCACCACTTCCTGCACCCCAGTCAGCAGATTTTTTACTAAGCAATAATTTTGCTCTATTTCTTTACTACCAATAATAATGGCGTACTGAATCTTTTTTCTTTCTGCATAACTAAACTGCTTATTGATCTTTGCAAACTCATGGTAAAGCTCGCAGGAAATACCGCTGCTACGCAGTTTCTGCATTACATCGAAAGCAAACAGGCTTTCCGTTTCGCCCATGTTAAAAAAGATGGCAGTAGTACCACTTTGTACTTTATCGGGGAACAGGCTTAACTCTTCAAGTACATCATAAATACGGTCCACACCAAAGCTAATACCAACTCCCGGAATTCCAGGTAAATCAAATAACCCGGTAAGATCATCGTACCGGCCACCTCCACCAATACTTCCCATTTGTACCTGTGGCGGGCCCTTTACCTCAAAGATGATCCCGGTATAATAATTTAATCCCCGGGCTAAGGTAAAATCTATCTGGAGATTTATATTTTTAGCATGCTCCACTATAAAGCTAATCTCATTGATTCCCTGCCGGCCCGCATCTATATGACCGACCAATGACGTGATCCCAGCCAATTTTTCTTCATTGCTGCCAGTGATCGATAAATATTGTTCAATAATAGCTACCTGGTCAATGCTCAATTCCCGTTGCAACAATTCTTCCCTTACTTTTTCGAGCCCGATCTTATCCAGCTTATCGATCGCAATGGTAATGTCAATCATTTTGTTTGGTCCGCCGCACAGTTCAGATAGCGCAGTAAGTATTTTCCGGCTATTGATCTTTAACTCATAATCCCACAGCCCGAGCTTATTAAATACCTGGTGATAGATATTGGCAAGTTCCAATTCATTCAATAAGGACACACTTCCCACCACATCTGCATCACACTGTGTAAACTCACGGTACCTTCCCTTTTGTGGTCTGTCTGCTCGCCACACCGGCTGCACCTGGTATCGCCGGTACGGAAATACTAACTTTCCGTGATTCATTGCAACATACCTCGCAAAAGGAATGGTAAGGTCATATTTTAAAGCACGTTCCGTAAGTTCGTTACTGCTTTTTCCTTCCAGCAATTTTTCAAATCCGGCCTTTGCCTTATCCAGGTTCTTCGGATTATTCAATCCGTTGTTAAGCACTTTAAATATCAGTTTATCCCCCTCGTCGCCATATTTACCCGTCAATGTATCCAGGTTTTCCATTGCGGGTGTTTCCAGTGGCTCAAAGCTGTATAATTCAAATACGGATCGTATAGTGGATAAAATATGGTTACGTTTCCGTACCACGTCGGCTGAAAAATCCCTCATGCCCTGGGGTATGCCTGTTTTAGCCATTCTTGTATTTTATAAAATTATTTGCTTGTCTACTTAAATAGTTCTCTTTCTGTAAATGCGCTTTCGGTCTTCTGTTACAACGGCAGTGTAAATAAATAGGTATTAGCAGTTGTTGCGGGTATATTATTTAAGTAGACGTTGGTGGTGGTGTTTTATTTTATTTCTATTGGTGTTTCATTGCTGCCAATTCATGTTGCACAATCGCCTCACAAGCCGCTTCAAGCATATCATATACTTTGTGATAGCCTTCTTCCGCTCCATACCATGGATCGGGTACATCCCTGTTTTCACCCGGGTAACATTCATTCAGTAACAGGCCCGCTTTTGATGGATCATACTTGTCTTTAGCAATTAATTTTATTTCATCCAGAATATCTGAAGACATTGCATATATCTTATCAAACCTGCCAAAATCATGTTTGGAAAAATTTCTGCATTGCTGGGCGCTGATATCGATTCCACGGTGTTTGGCCACCTTCTGTGAAAGGCGATGCGGAGGCTCGCCGGCATGATAACCGTTGGTACCTGCACTATCCACTTCCCAGTTCAATCCTGCTTTTTTGATCTTATCTTTTAATATACCTTCTGCCAGCGGACTCCGGCAAATATTACCAAGGCAGACCATCAAAATTTTCATGCCGCAAATATAACAGATAGCTTTTAGAAGCAAGGCATAAATTGATAACTGGTAGGTTATAATAAGCTTGCGGTTCAGTGAGCAATTTTGTCACTTCTCATCCTCTTTCAATAAACATAGCCCTGAGTTTTTCGGCCTTTATGTTGTAGGTTTATGGATTTCTCCACTATTGGAATCTATAACATACTAAAAGATATTTAATTGGCGAGTGAAATAGCGGCACGAATTTTATGCTATTTTGTTTCCTTCAAAAAAATTCGCCTGCACGCAGCTTAATTCAAAATGGTAGTGCGGCAATATGAAGGAACAACGAGTTAAGATTATGCCCGAAATTATTTTCATTAATTATTTCATTAAATTGCCGTCCCGCATAAACGTTTCGCTTTTTTAACTAAATAAAAAACATGGCCCTGGAAGAATTTGAAAAAGAACAGCTCAGTGAACGGGATAAAGGTATTATCAGGATGCGAACTATTACCAATTATGGTATGGGGATCTTCATGGTATTGGCAGGTTGCTTTTTTATGTTTCCCATCAGATTAACAGAAAATTACATTAACCAGTACGATCCGGTTCTAATAAAGGTATTTGCCGCAATATGCTGGCTGTACGGCGCTTTCAGGATATATAGGGGATATAAGAAAAATTACTTTAGAAATTAAATGAGGATTGAATTAACAATTAGAAAGGCAACAATTGCATTTATTTTCAGTCTATGTTGCGGGTTGATGGGGTGTGTTTCTGGTACAGCAAAGTTTAATGTAACCGATACACTGACCAGCGGAACAATCAATATCAGCGTTGATGAGTCTTTTAAACCTGTGATTGATGAGGAGATTAAAATGTTTGAAGCATCATTTCCCGGTACAAAGGTGATTGCGCATTATAAGCCCGAAGCAGATTGCCTGAAAGACCTGTTCAGAGATTCAGGGACGAGAATGGTAATTGTAACCCGCGGACTTACCGGCAAGGAAGAATCTTTTTTTAAAGATTCTTTAAATTATAACCCCCGTTGGGATGAGTTGGCCACAGATGCCATTACTATAATTGTAAATAGTAAAAGCACGGATACAATGTTTACAATGGCCCGGTTAAAGGAGCAATTATCCGGCAAAGGAAATAAAGAGCAACAGGTTGTTTTTGACGGATTAAACGCTACAAGCACAGTTCGTTTCGCCATCGACAGTATATTGAAAGGCGGCAGATTTGATACCAGTGTGGTTAGGGCGGTAAAAAATAGCACGGAAGTGCTTAATTATATTGCTACACACGAAAATGCCATTGGCTTTGTGGGGATAAGCTGGATCGGAAATCCTGAAGATACTACCGAGGTGCAGATGTTAAAAAAAGTTAAAATGGCCTATGTGAAATGTGACAAGTGTATGGATTCGCCCTATGTGAAACCAAGCCAGTACAGCATTATGACGAAGAGGTACCCTTTGGTACGTGGTTTGCATTATATCCTCAAGGAAAATCATGCAGGTCTCGGTTCAGGATTTTTAAACTTCATGCAATACGAAAGAGGACAACTCATTTTCAGAAGGGCTTATTTAGGGCCAAGTAAAATGGGGTTCGGAATAAGGACGGTGAAAATTAATGAAAAACTAAAAAAAGATAGCCAATAAATTTTCGGAGAAAAATTGAATTTTTTTATAACATTGTAAAGACTTAAATATTTATATAAGATGAATAAGATCAAATCTGGATTGCTGGTTCTAACAACTTTGTTTCTTTTTGGTACAATGAAAGCGCAGAGTATTGAAGAAGGAAGAAAGTTTTTATATTATGAACGCTACAAAAGTGCAAAAGATGTGTTTGACAAGTTAGTACAAGCAAATCCTAACAATATAGATGCGGTGTATTGGCTTGGTCAAACATATATAGGGATGGAAGATTTCGAAGCTGCCAAGGCATTGTTTCAAAAAACCTTGCAGGCGAATGCCAATAGTCCATTGTTAATTGCAGGTATGGGGCACGTGGAATTATTGGAGGGTAAATCCCAGGATGCCCGTAGCCGTTTTGAGACAGCATTAAGCCTTACTCAAAATAAAAATGTGCAGGTATTAAATGCTGTAGGTTTTGCCAATTCAAACCCTGATTCAAAAAATGGCGACGGTAATTATGCCGTGGATAAATTAAAGATCGCAACGGCGATCAAAAACATGAAGGATCCCGATGTGTTCGTGAATCTTGGAGATGCTTATAAAAAGATTGGTGACGGAGGCAAGGCCCAGATAGCTTATGAGCAAGCCCTTGCGCTTGATCCTAAATATGCAAGAGCTCCATACCGGGTAGGTAAAATATATCAAACACAGGGCCAGGGTCAGGAAGAGATATACATGAAATACTTCAATGATGCTATAGCTCGTGACGCTACTTATGGCCCGGTTTATAAAAACCTTTCTGATCTCTATTACAATACAAACGTAACAAAGGCTGCTGAATATCTTGAGAAATTCCTTGCTAATACAGATGACGACCCCAAAAATTGTTATTACACAGCGTCAATGAAGTATGCCCAGGGCTTATTTAAAGAAGCAGTAACAAAAGCTGAACAGTGCCTTGCAGCCCCTCAGCCATACTGGAAGTTGCATGGTATTATTGCCTACGCACAAAACAAGTTGGGCGATTCTATTAAAGCAAAAGAATCATTTGACCAGTATTTTGCAAAGGCAATTCCTGAACAGATTGGAATGGGTGACTACTCAACGTATGCATCCGTATTGCTGAAATTTCCTGGTAACGACTCAATGGCCGGATTATATGTAAATAAAGCGGTTGAGCTGGATTCTGTTGAAGCAAATAAAGTGACCTATTTAAAGTCGATCGCTGCTTATTATGAAGGTCAGAAAAAGTTTAAAGAAGCCGGCGATTGGTACAATAAGATTTTAACGGTTAAGAAAAATATTTCAAAAACCGATCTATACAATGCCGGCTACAATTATTTCCGGTCAGGCACTTATCAGCCCTCAATTGATGTTTTCAATTTATATGGCCAAAAATTTCCTGACGATCCGTTTGGTTACTATATGATTGGTAAGGCGAACTGGGCGATCGATACCACGATGGAACAGGGATTGGCAAATCCGTCTTTTGAAAAAGCTATCCAGGTTGGACAGGGAGATAGAACAAAATACAAAAACCAACTGGTTGGAAGTTACAAGTATTTTATAGCCTATTATGCCAATATTAAAAAAGATAAAGAGACAGCCCTTGCATATTGCGACAGTGTGTTGGTGATAGATCCGGCAGATACAGAAGCTGCAAAAAATAAAGAAGTAATTCAGGCGATGAATATGAACGCTCCTGCTCCCAAGCAGCCAAAGAGCGCTTCTAAGCCTTCGGCCGATAAAGCTACTAAGCCCAAATCGCAAGACACCAAAAAATAAGAGAACAATTTTTGTTTCAATATATTCCCATCCGCCAGAAGCGGATGGGTTTTTTCTATAAGTAAGATTGTTATTTGAATACCCTGCACTATTTTTGCAAAATGCAATTTCCTCTTCTACAGGCTACTGACGTTAATACTGCAGCAAATTACTTACCCATTGGTATTCAATTAATTTTTGCAATAGGTTTTATAGCTACTATGATGTTGCTTACACATAGCTTTGGGCCAAAAAGAAAAACTGCAGAAAAGCTGCAGAATTTTGAAAGCGGTATTGAAGTAAAGGGAAACGCCCGCCAGCCGATGGCGGTTAAATACTTCCTGGTAGCAATCCTGTTTGTGCTGTTTGATGTGGAAGTAATATTTTTCTACCCTTATGCGGTAAATTTCAGGGCATTGGGTTGGGAAGGATTTATTGCGGTGAGTATGTTCGTAGGACTATTTATTGCGGGATTTATTTATATCATTAAGAAAGGCGCATTATCCTGGGAAGATTAATAGCTAATTTAAAAATGTGAAGATTGGAAAATGTGAAAATGAGGGAAGAAGCCTACTCGCTTGTTTGACATTGAGTTTTAAGATTAACAACAAAATGTTTAAGCGATTGTTTTTTGTTTGAATATTCAAATTGAGTAATTTTCAAATTTTCAAATTATCATGGCACGTCCGGTTCAATATAATTCAAAGCTTAAAATGGTAGAGGCCCCGGCGGGGATGATGGGTGATGGCTTTATGGCAA
>JBDSAP010000146.1:0-12850 GCA_039922055.1 Ferruginibacter sp. | reverse complement strand
ACCCATCAAACAATCGACTCGGCTGCTCCCATTGAAACAAAAGCTGAGCCAGCCACCACCACTGCGATAATTGATACAACCACCAACAAACCCGATACTACCGTAAAGGTAGATACGCCGGTAAATATAACAGCGCCTGTAGCCAATTCTTCAAATGGTAGTTTCAACATTGTATTAAGAAACTATAACAATGCCGATGCTGCTGATAAAGCGCTGAAAAAATTTAAAACCTACGGACATAAAATGGTTGTTATTAAAATTGATTCAATCAACTACCAGTTGGCCATGCCATTTTCAACGCCCCTTTCTGATACTACGAGAGCCAGGGATTCGCTGAAAAGATTTTTTGGCGGCCGCCCCTTTGTAAGGTTATAATGTACCACATTCAGTTTGCATCATTGTACAAATACTTACACCAGTGTTTAAAAAAGCAATCGCATTTTATTGGTTGTTAGTATTCCTCGAATTGATCGTGACTTTATTCGATCTTACCACAATAAACTTTTTCGTAAAGCCTCTGCTAATGCCTGCGCTGATTGTATTATTATTGCAAGGCGCCAACCCAATCAAGGAAAAAAAAATAGTTTTGATTGGTCTTATTTGTGCCTGGCTTGGCGATACATTCTTATTGTTCGAGACAAAGGATCCGCTCTTCTTTATAGCTGGTCTTGCAAGCTTTCTCCTTACCCATGTTTGCTATATTATTTATTTTCTCAGGCTCCGTGTATCATCCATATCCATGTTGAAAAAGCAGCCCATCATCATCCTGTTGGTGATCGCTTACGGAGCTGGTTTGTTTATTTTTTTAAATCCGTATTTAGGTGATCTCAAAATTCCCGTGCTGGTTTATGCAATAGTGATTTGTAGTATGCTGCTGTGTGCCGTCCATATTTATTCCAGGGTAAACGAACCATCGAATAAACTGTACGTAGCTGGGGCTCTGTTCTTTGTAGTGTCCGATAGTTTATTAGCCATTAATAAATTTTACATGCCGCTATTTTTATCGCATTCTTCGATAATGCTAACCTATTGCATGGCGCAATATTTTATTGTATCGGGATGTGTAAGAGAAAAGTTGTCTGCAAGATGAAAGTCACCACATCGCTGAGCTAAAAAGATTACAAATTAATAAAGGCGTCAGCATTTATCCAGCGCCTGCATTATATCTGCCAACACATCATCCACATGTTCGAGGCCAACGGAAATTCGTATAAGCCCTGGCGTTATGTTGGTTTCTATCCGCTCTTCCTCTGTTAGTTTTGCATGTGTAGTACTTGCAGGGTGTGAAGCAATACTCCGTGTATCGCCTAAGTTTGCTGTGAGCGAAAGCATTTTAAGACTGTTCAAAAATGTACGTCCACATTCTATTCCTCCCTTTATATTAAAACACACAATTCCACCGCCGTTCTTCATTTGCTTCAGCGCAATTGCATGTTGCGGATGGCTCGGTAGGAAAGGATATTTTAACCATTCAATTTTTTCATGATTCTCCAGTGCCTTTGCAATGGTAAGCGCATTGGAAGCGTGGCGTTCCATTCTCACGTCCAATGTTTCCAGGCTTTTGCTCAATATCCATGCACTGAACGGTGAGAGCGCCGGACCCGTACTGCGACAAAATAAATAGATATCTTTTATCAGCTCTTTCTTACCAACAACTACTCCTCCTAACACACGCCCTTGCCCATCGATCCATTTGGTGGCGGAATGAACAACGAGGTCAGCGCCAAAATCGATAGGCCGTTGGTTAACCGGTGTGGCAAAGCAATTATCTACATTAAGAATGAGGTTATGCTTTTTAGAAAGGGTGTTTACAAATTCAAGGTCGATCAGCGCAAGACCAGGATTGGTAGGCGTTTCGAGATAGATCATTTTGGTATTTGGCCGGATAGCTGCTTCCCATTCCTCAGGCCTGTCGGCAGCAACATAACTGCATTCAATACCATAATTTGGAAGATATTTTTTTATAACTGTGTGTGTACTGCCAAAAACAGAGCTGCATGATAAAAGGTGATCACCCTTTTTCAGCAGCGCCATAAAAGAGGCGAATACAGCACTCATACCCGTGGCTGTTGCATAGCCAGCTTCCGCACCTTCCATTACTACCATCTTATCTACAAATTCCTGCACATTCGGATTACTAAAACGGCTATAAATATTATCATCGCCTTCATCTGCAAAAGCAGCCCTCATTTCTTCGGCATTGTCAAAACAAAAACTGCTCGTAAGAAACATTGGTGAAGAATGCTCCATTTCGTTCGTTCTCTCTGTCTGTATTCTTATGGCTGATGTGATCGGGTTCATGGTATATTCTTGCATCCATTTTCGCTGTTGTAGCGCAATAAATAAAAATGGAAAATTTAATAAAAGGTGAACTAAATTTTACTAAGTAAAAACATGATAAAAGTACAATAGAGATAAAAAGTACAAGAGTGCGACGCCACTGAAGCTTAATAGTAATTCAACAGCCCGGTACAAAAAAAATTGACAACTATCTGCATTTTAAAAAATAAGAAAACTAAGTGGTGACTTCAGTAACTGGCTTTGGATTCACCCTTACTTCCCAGGTGATATTAGTACCGCCCCGGCGAAGTGTTTCAGCCACTGAACAATATTTATTGATCGACAACTCACAGGCTCGTTCGGCTTTATCCACATCGATATCGCCCTTTAATTCGAATACGATCTTTACATTTTTCCACAGTGAAGGATCCTTCCTGTCCTCTCTTTCTCCTTCTATCTTCATAGAAAAATCATCGATGGTCTGGCGTTGTTTTTTTAAGATCATTACAATGTCAATTGCGCTACAGCCACCCATGCCCATCAGCATAACCTGCATAGGACGAATACCAAAATTATTACCACCGCTTTCGGGGCTCGTGTCCATTTTAACGGTATGCCCATTTACATCAATTGCTTCAAAGCCAAAATCTCCTTCTTTTCGGTTTACGTTTATTTCAATCATTTCGCAATTTTTTTACAAATATAATTCCTGCAAGCCTTTACTTTGCATTTTTATATGTATACTTATTGAATGAACTTTTTCGATTACCCACATCAATTTACACTGGAATGCGGCGGTACACTGGGGCAACTTACTATAGCCTATACTACCTATGGCAAAATCAACGAGAACGGGTCGAATGTGGTGTGGGTGTGTCATGCGCTTACTGCCAATTCCAATGCTACTGACTGGTGGGCTGGCGTGGTTGGAAAAGACCATGTAATTGACCCTGATAAATATTTTATTGTGTGTGCCAACATACTCGGTTCCTGCTACGGTAGCACGGGGCCGCTAAGTACTAATGAAGCTACCAACCAGCCGTATTACGATTTGTTTCCATTAATTACCATCCGTGATATGGTGAATGCACATATTCTTTTGCGCAGTCACCTTGGTATCGAAAAAATATTTCTGCTAATGGGTGGCAGCATGGGTGGCTACCAGGCTTTGGAGTGGAGTGTGATGGAAAAAAACGTGATTGAAAATGTATTTTTACTGGCCACTTCGCCTACAGAGAGTGCATGGGGCATTGCCACACATACAGCGCAGCGACTTGCCATTGAAGCTGATGGCACCTGGCTGCAACCCTCTGCCGATGCAGGCGCAAAAGGATTGAAAGCTGCCAGGGCAATCGGCATGCTGACGTATCGCAATTATGGAATAATGGTAAAGCAGCAAACAGATCCTGATCCTGAAAAAACTGACAATTACAAAGCATCGGCTTACATCAAATACCAGGGCGATAAACTGGCGCAAAGGTTTAATGCATACAGTTACTGGCAACTTACGAAAAGTATGGATAGCCACCACCTTGCCCGTGGACGTGGCGGGAAGCTGGAGCCGATATTAGAAAATATTCATCAAAAAACATTGATCATCGGTATTAGCAGCGATATACTTTGCCCCCTTACTGAGCAGCAATTTCTTGCCCATCATATTCCAGAGGCAACTCTCATAGAAATTGATTCTGATTATGGTCACGATGGATTTATGGTTGAGTCAAAGATCATCTCACTGCACCTTGCTGCATGGCTTAGAGATGTTGAGGCCATTTGATACTGATAATAAAAGACAGTATTGGCCAGGCGGAAGTTCTACTATTAAGCATCGTTGCGTCGCACTCTTGTACGTTTGATTCTTTATGGAACAACCTCACGTTTCATAAGCAACTAACTGCCCTTTTTTCTCATGTCTAAATTTTGAAAATAGGAAAATCGAATGGCATTAATATTTATGTACCTATTGCCTGCCGCTAATTGCTGAAACAAATTCAAATATCCAACCTGAAGGTAAGTGTGCTCACTGAACTGGTACTTTAAACCAACAAAGAAGCGGTTATGATCAAAATAATTATTTACTATTTGCTTACCGAAATTTACATTCACTTCGCCATTTGCTACAAATGATAAACTATTAGGAACAATTCCTTTTTTGCTGAGGGGCATCTCGTAGCCAATATTATAACGTATCCTGAAATTAAAATTAGAACCATTAGCAAGCGTGGAATCATTTAATATCTTACGGCGATAACGTTCTTCCAATCTTAACAATTGCACCATTCGTCTTTTTCCATATTTAGTATGCCATTGTATTTGCTGCCAGGGGCGATGTTCAGGCTGAGTAACTTTTTTGTGAGTATCGGCAGGATAAATACTAACATAAGCGTAGCCAGCAGTAAGCTTGGTAACATCCGTAACATAGTACGTTAAACCCAGCCTTACAATGCTCTGCGAAAAGTTGTCAACGAAATTTTCTTTGGTACGTAAATGAAGATCTGTCCACATGCCCCACTTATTGCTAAAACGGGTTTGATTAAAATAGCCAAACCAGAGTTGGTTAACCCGCTCAGTACTTTTTACGGATTGACCCTTTACAAAAAAGCTGCAAGCTGTAAATGCAATAAAGAATAAAAACAGTTTTTTCATTTGATGTCTTAAAATATAAATGGGTTGCACAAAAATATGCAACCCATTATATCGTTTACAAAGATAGTTGTTGGCAAAATAAATGACCAAAAATAGGGCTTGTTGGTATCCCCCTTTGCTACTAAAACTTCCGCTATTCAAAAAAAGCCGTTGTTGGTCTTGTTGACCAACGACCGAAGAGTTGTACTAATATACTCTTAGCAATGTGTAAACATACCAAAATCATCGTGCCTGTACGATAAAAACGGGCGGAAGAATAATAATACTCTGTAAACGCAGTTGTTGGTATCCCCCTTTGCTACTAAAACTTCCGCTATTCAAAAAACGCCGTTGTTGGTCTTATTGACCAACGACCGAAGCGTTGTACTAATATACTCTTAGCAATGTGTAAGCATACCAAAATCATCTGTGCCTGTATGATAAAACCGGGCGGAAGAATAATAATACTCTTCAGGTAAATTGCATAAACCTGCCTTCACCGGGTTCCAATGAATATACTCAAGCTTTTGGATAAATACATCGTGTGAATACAACTCAATACCCAATGAATTTCTTTCCCAAAACTGGTACGTTCTGTCTTTTGCATTTACCCTGAATTTATCCAGTACCAGCGGATGACTTTCTACCAGATCGAATTTTATTTGCTGGGCCGTATATTTCATAAAACTTTGTTGTATCTGCTCCGGTGTTTTGCCCGGTAATGTCTGCCATATTAAATGAATGTGATTATCCATAATTACAAAGGCATACAATGTCATCTTTTTGTTTGTTGTGAGGTACTGAAGGCATTGAATGATTATGTCTTTGTACTTATGTGGTTTTAATAATGGCCTCCATTCCAAAATGGTAGCTGTGTAAAATTGAGGCCAGTATATTGGGTATTTTTCCATTGATGAAAGATAATATTTTTTCAATGGCAGTTTTTAAGATGTACGCTTCGGTTGTTGGTCAATAAGACCAACAACGGCCTCCGTGATAGTTGGCTTTTTTAAAGACATAGCAACTACAGCTAAACGAATGCAACAGCACTAACGGCTGCATAAAATAACCTCGCAATTTCAAAAAACTTTTATTTTAATCGATCAACTGTAACAACGGCGAAGATTTTTTTTATTTGATGATCTTAAAACTAATAAAGGGTTGCACAAAAATATGCAACCCTTTATATATTCAGCTAAGAAGATCTTCATTCAGGAAACACCTCAGCAATTTATTTATTCAACAAGCCATCAAAAGTAAACGCAACGTAATAAAGTGCTCCAATTGTTGGTCCGCCTGCGTATTGAATGCGGCGATTGTTCAATACATTGGTTCCACCCAACTTGATGGTTGCTTTTGCAGCAGGCACCCGCAATGTAACCTGTGCATCAATATTGTTGATCGTACTGATTTGCCCGGTAACCAGCGGACTCTCCCATAAAAAACTATCCTGCCATTTCCACACAATGTTGAAACCAAAATTTCTTGCAACTGCCCGGTTTCCAAGAGATAAATTAGAAGTGAATTTAGGCGTATTGAACCCGGTTATGAAAAGATCTGGCGTTCTGTTTCCCTTGATATTGTTGTAATTAAAATTACCTGAAATAGTGAAGGTTTTATAAAAGTTATAAGTAAGTCCCAATGAAGAACCATAAGTGGTGTACTTGTTCTTAGCGTTGGTATAAACCCTGTAACGCTCCTGTCCTTTACTGGCCGCTGTTGGCGGTGTGGCAGCATCACCAGTGTTGGCCACGGTAGCATCCCTGTTCCTGTCAATCATAGCAATTGCTGCTGCATCAGTACCAATTGTTTCCCCGTTAGGAACATATACCTGCACCTGCCCAAGAAATCCATCATAAATATTAGCATAAGCATCAGCGTCAATAAATACCTTGTTATTAAATAGTACGCTCTTATAACCCACTTCAAAAGAGTTGATTCCTTCGGGACGACCATCTGGAAGATCACCAGCTTTTAGCAGCCCCTTGTTAGTTATTGCTGCAGCATCTGTATTTCCAGCAAGCTTAACTGCTGCATTGAATGCTGCTACCGAAGATTGTGTGTAGCTATTTTCGCGGTAGCCTAATCCTTCATTGATAACAGGCAAAATTCCAACACGTTTTACCCGTCCGTTATTTACATACGATAACGCTTCAAACAATGCAGGAAAACGATATCCTTGTTGAAACGTGAATCGGAAATTATGCTTTTCCTTCACTGTGTAAACAGCGGCTAACCGCGGCGTTAGCTTCGCTGAAAATTCAGGATTATAATCTGCCCGGAGAGATCCCCATAGTTTTAGTTTGTCTTCAAAGAGGGTTTTGGTAAGCTGTACAAAACCTCCAAATTTTTTGTAGTAAATATTACTACCAAAACTGCCATCCGCTAAAGGACTATTTCTTTCGGCAATAGGACGTTTAAAATCCACGAAATTATTTCCATCGGGAATTAACTCGTACACCCTTGCATCGGCACCCACCAGCAGGTTGAAATATTTTACCTGCTTTGTAAGATCCAATTGGCCTTCGACATGATACAAATTACTTTTTTGGATCAAAGCCGCGCCGCCTGTAATAGGGGCATTGGGTATGGAACCAGACTTGATATCCCAGTTGTTGATGCTGGTGATAGAATCTTTTACGGTATTGAATCTTGCAGTGCCTGGTATTACCCTGCTGGCATCGGCTTGCTCCCTGGCAAATTGTGTTGCTGCGGCAAGGTTAGCGCTGGTCAGAGTTCCACCATGATCGGCAGCAAAAGAAGTTAGTGCATTTTTATATTTAGCGCCCCATACGCTGGCGCTACCTCCCGAATAGAGATCAAGATTATCTGCCAAAGGTTTTACATTATACGAGTCGCCGGAATTTTCCCGTGATGTATATGCTTTGATAGTAAAGTTTTCGCCTTTCAATTCTAATTGGTGATTTTGGACTACTACATTGTCGAGTTTTATTTTATTACCTCTTTGAAAAACACCATCCATTTTACCTACACGATATGTATAAGTCAACTGGGTGTTCGGATTAAATTTGTAATGCAAAGCGACATCTAACTTCAGGTTATCTACTTTCGGATCTACCAGATCTTTTTCCCAATAACCGGTGCGGCCAACGGTTAATGTTCTGTTTGCCACACCGTCGATATTCAGTCCTGTTACAGAAACGGTATTACTACCGGCCAGCGCATCGTCACCATATTTATTCCAACCATCAAAAACAATATTGTTTGATCCATTTAAAGCGGGATACGAAGGATTGGCAGTGTTCCTGTTGTTTGGGTTCTGATCTAAACGGGTATCTGATATCCAGTCGATACCTTGCAGGTAGCTTGCATTGATCTTAAAAGCAAATTTATTATTGAATGCTTTAGCGTATCGGATAGCAGTTTCAGTTAATAAACCAGCAGCATGATCTGTTCCATCCACATGGTTAACACCTACACGCTGAAAAATACTCAGGCCCTGCGAATTAAATGCATTCTTTGTAATAAGGTTCGACATCCCGTTGATCGCATTCATGCCATACAATGCAGAGGCGGCTCCCGGGGTAATTTCTATACTTTGTATATCGAGTTCGGTTGGCCCGATCGCATTACCAAGTGGCACGCCCAATGTTGCAGCTTGCATATCTATTCCATCAACCAATTGCATAAAACGGAAATTGTTGGGGATATTAAATCCACGGGTATTTGGCACTTTAAAAGTGATGGAAGAAGTTGTGAGCTGCACTCCCTTTACGTTGCCGAGCGCATCATAAAAAGATGCTGCCGGAGTTTCTTTCAACGCCCTGATGTCGAGCTTTTCAATGCTTACCGGAGATTTCAAAATCTTTTCAGAAGTACGGCTGGCAGTAACTACCACTTCGTTTGCAAGAAATGTTTGGCTGGTCAACTGTATAGCCAGTTTAGCATTCGCATTTTTTATTTCTATTTCTTGCGGAGAAAATCCTACCGAGGAGATAACTATTGTAAAGGGAAATTTCTGATTGATTACCAAAGAAAACTTTCCTGTTGAATCGGTGACAGCTCCTTTGGATGCACCTTTCAATGATACACTCGCTGATGCTAAACCCTCGTGATTTTCACCTACTACCCTGCCGCTCAATATTACGCTTCCGTTTAACTGTGCAGATACTATAACAGGGATTAAAAACAACACTATTAATAACTTTTTCATCTATATAATTATTGGTTTGGGTTCTTGCTTATTTTGATACATTCCTCTATTTTCATTATTCAACACAAATGGATTGAAAGTTTGAAGTCGCTGGAACAACATCGGCGATTATAGTATCTGAACATGCATTTTGCTTATTTAGTCCACCAATTAAGTGGACTAATATGATAAAAAAATAGTTAGAGCAGTTTTGATAAAATTTTGAGGCTCCATAAAATAACCAATACGCCCAACAGTATAAATGATATTTTCCGCGGCAACTTACCAGCAAGTCTAGCCGCAATTGGCGCTGCTAAAAAACCACCGAGGATCAACGCTATAATTGTTTGCCAATGTGAAACACCTAACAACATAAAAAATGAAAATGCACTGGCGAGGGTTACAAAAAATTCTGTGAGACTAACAGTGCCGATCACAAATCGTGGGCTGCGCCCCTTAGTGATTAATGTAGTGGTTACAATAGGGCCCCATCCACCGCCACCAAAAGAATCTAAAAAGCCACCTAAGCCGGCCAGTGGACCATAGTGCTTAAACTTTTTCTGAACATTTAATTTCCGGAAAGCATTCGCAAATATTTTTACACCAAGAAATAACGTGTATAGTGCCATTATCGGGCGGATATAATTACCATATTTTTCTCCCAGGGTAACCAACAAGACTGCTCCGGCGATGGCGCCGATTACACCAGGGATCACCAACACCTTAAACAGCTTTTTATTTACATTACCAAACTTGTAATGGCTATAGCCGGAAGCGCCGCTGGCAAACATTTCGGCAGTATGAATGCTTCCGCTAATGGCTGCCGGATTAATACCCGTAGACAATAATATGGATGCACTGGTAACACCATAACCCATACCCAAAGCGCCATCCACCAACTGAGCAAGAAAACCCGCAAGCACCATCCAATGAAAATTTACATCCAGTGTTTGATAAAACCCTGCTGCCTTACCAGATAATTCCGCAAATGGTATATACGAAAAAATAAAATGACCGATCAGCATCAATGCAAATCCTAGTACCGAATAAGTTGCAATTTTTTTCCAGCGTTTTTGATCAGGCTTGTCCGTCTCATCTCCGTTTGTTTCTTCTTCAGGCACTTCCGGCGAAGTTCCCTTTTCCACCAAAACTTTTGTAAGCTCATTCAGCTTGTGTACTTTCTCTTCAAAATTTCCTTTCAAATCTTTTCTTAAAGTTTGCACATTGTGCAATACCTCCTCCATCTCACCAGGTATCATATCATTGATCACTTCTTTTAAACGCTTAGCTACAGTGGGTGATTTACCATTTGTAGAAATGGCGATTTTGAGACTTCCTCTTTGTACTACAGAGCCCAAATAAAAATCGCATAGATCAGGTGTATCAGCAACATTTACAAGCTTGCCTTTTTCTTTTGCATCCTGGCTCACCTGCTCACTGATGAAACGATCATTTACAGCGGAAATCACAATATCTGCGTTATCAATATCAGCAGATTGATAAGGACGTTCTACCAATTCAATTTTAGGATGGCTCGATGCCAATTGTTTTATTTCATCACTGATGGATGTACCTACTACCCGGATATCCGTTTCCGGCGAATTGCTGAGAATTGCATTTAGTTTTTCAAGAGCTACATATCCGCCTCCCACTAACAATAATGACAAATTTTCCAATTTCAGGAATACCGGGAATAAGCGATTGCCCTCTGCCTGTGTTGCAGCCGGGCCGGTTATTACTTCTTCTGAAATTAAATTATCACTCATAAATTTCTAAACTTCTGCCATCTATCTTTCGCAAAGAAAATAAATGCGCTGCGAAAATATACATTCTCTACTAATTTAGTAGACTAACGTCAATTTATTTAAAATATTTTCAATTTTCATTTACCCCATCAGGCGAATTGTGTACGCAATGTGTAGTCACCGAATGTTTCATTGGGTTTCCGGTCCCTGGCAAAAGATCCAAATATGCCATCAAGTTCCGAAAGGATAGCTGATTCTTCCAGGTTTTCCCGGTACACCTTATTCAATCGCTGCCCTTCATGATCCCCTCCTAATTGCAGGTTATATCTTCCGGGTCCACCCCCTACGAGTCCTATTTCTGCGGCATAAGATCTTGCACAACCATTTGGACAACCCGTCATACGCAGTATAATATTTTCCTGGTGCACCGAATGTTTAACAAGCAGCGGCTCTATTTTAGTGATGAGCGATGGCAAATAACGCTGACCCTCTGCCAAAGCCAACGGACAGGTAGGAAGCGCTACACAAGCGATTGCGTTCTTGCGGAGAACCGATGCCTTATTTGTATGCTCAATTATATTAAACCGCTCCAAAATATCATTGATCAATTTCTTATCAGCTTCCGCCACATCGCTAATGATCATATTTTGGTTGGATGTGAACATGAAGTTTGTTTTGCTGGTCTTAGCGATCTCAAGAAGGGCTGTTTTCAATGCAATATTTTCATCATCCAGCACCCTCCCATTCTCAATAAATATTGTATAGAACCAAACACCTTTGTCATTTTTTTCCCAGCCGTAATCATCCATCCGGGTAGTGAATGTGTAGGGCCTGGCAGGTTCCAATGCAAAGCCCGTCCGTTTTTCAACCTCCTCTTTATATTTGTCAATGCCCAACCTGTCAACCGTATATTTTAAACGTGCCAGCTTGCGGTCGCTACGGTTTCCATAATCCCGCTGCACAGTTAATATTTCATAAACGGCTTTCAACACCTTCTCTTCAGTATCGACAAAACCGATCACGGTAGCCAACCTTGCATACGTTTCAGCATAACCATGAGTAGTAGATAAACCTCCACCTATTGCGATGTTAAAACCTTTCAATTCATTGTTCTCAATGATAGCGATCAACCCGATATCATTGGTAAATACATCCACATCATTATTCGGCGGTATTCCAATACCTATTTTAAATTTACGTGGCATATACCTATCCTGGTATAATGGATCTTCTTCCTCTTTTTTATCGATCAGTTTTTCTTCATCGAGCCAAATCTCATAGTACGCCTTTGTTTTAGGCATCAGCAAATCGCTGAGTTTATCGGCATAAGCAAACACCTGCTCATGTAAGGGAGATGATTCTTTGGGATGGTTGCTACAGGTAACATTGCGATTGATATCTCCGCAGGTAGCAATGGAATTCAAATGTGCTTCATTAAACGCCTGGATGGTCGGTTTAACCTTAGATTTAATTAAGCCATGCAATTGAATAGTTTGCCGTGTAGTGATCTTAATAATGCCGGTTGAATTTTCTCCTGCAATGTTATGGACAGCGATCCATTTTTCGGGAGTGATGAAACCTCCGGGAAGGCGCAAACGGATCATGAAACTATACAAGCGATCCAGCTTTTTAGTCGCACGCTTTTCCCTCCTGTCACGGTCGTCCTGCAAGTACATGCCATGAAACTTGATCAGGGCCTGGTCGTTCTCCCGGATAGCGCCGGTAATTTCATCCAACAGGCTTTCTACAATAGTACCCCGCAATGAATCACTCTCCACTTTAATTTTTTCTATTCCGGATAATTTATTCTTCTCTGACATATCATTATTTTAAACCACTATCAATTTGTTGCTTTCTGTTTCTTGTTTACAGTTTATTGTTTTCTGTTTGGTGTTATCGTTTATCGTTATTCACCTTAACTTGCGCCGCTCCTAAACCTTAAACCTTAAACCTTAAACCTTAAACCTTAAACCTTAAACCTTAAACCTTAAACCTTAAACCTTAAACCTTAAACCTTAAACCTTAAACCTTAAACCTTAAACCTTAA
>JBDSAP010000145.1:0-5579 GCA_039922055.1 Ferruginibacter sp. | reverse complement strand
ATATCTATTGCGATCGTCATCCTAATACTAAATTATCATACGCAAACATAAATAAAGTAGTAACCAACGTATATGGATGGCCGCTTCACAAAGCTTGATAGGCGTAGGTTTCCGGCTTGTTGCCTATCGTTAATAGTCCACGATTTTGTAGAGCTGTTTCAAAATAAGTTAACTCCAGTAAACCTGTGCCTACAGTTTTTTTTGAAACGACTAAAGTCATTCAATTCATTGTAGCAATAACCGTTGGCGATAGGGCAGGAAACCTACGCCTACTGAGACCAATAGAAATCATATCATCCTAAGATAAAAATATCATTGTAAAAATTGAAAATATTTCAGGCTGTAATGCACTCTCTAAAAGTTAGGATTCTTTTTTTAAGGGGAGTTGTGATCAGCCACCATTGTTGTAGGCAGTGTTTGTAGGTATAGAAATTTCATTTATGTTCCTGTAAATAATTTCATTCCTCAGTCCACTTTTTTATAGTTATAGGATTGACCACCTAAATATCCTGTAAGTCCATTTACTTCTCCTTTAATATTCCTGGTAAATACGAACTGACAGTCATAAGATTTAAGAAAATAATTATCTTTTTTTTCTTTATAAAAATTATCTTCTAAACCACCCGTCGCACTGTGAAGTTGCCCGTCCTTTATAGATATGTCTATTTCATAATTCTGAGGGCCCTCCAATTTATACTTTCCAACATATTCTTTTAATTCTGACGTGTCAACCGGAATAGCAAGTCTTGGAATATAATAATTGGGAATACCATATAAAATTGAAAACACTCCCATACTGGCTACGGAAGGATAAAAACCTTCATTCTGCAAAATAATAAAACAGGCATTTTCATCAGGCAAGTTCCTGTAGGACGCAGCAAAACCCATTATTCCGCCATTGTGTTCCCATTGGATATGCCGGTAAGCAGAATCAATTTGCCACCCATATCCATAAGGTCCTTTATAAGCAGTAACGGCTTGCATAAAAGTTGTTTTGCTTATAATTAAATTTTCTTTGAGTGCTTTATACCATAGATACAAATCTCCAATTGTTGTAAATAAACTTCCTGCCGCATAAGTGCCCGATGAATCCGCTATAATGGAACGCACAGGCTTTCCATCTTTGTCAACGTCATAGCCTACTGATTTGTAAGGACTACTTAAATTGGCGAAATCGAAGCCCGAATGTTTCATCCCGGATTTTTTGAATATAATTTCTTGCATGTTTTGTTCATAAGACCTACCTGTAATTTTTTCAATCAACAGGCCAAGTAAAAAATAATTTGCATTACTGTACTCGTATTTTGAATCTGGTTCAAACTCCAGCGGCTTATTGTTGATAATCGTCCAGAAATCCTGGTGAGAGAATGATTTTTTTGGGTCATATAGCTTATCCGCCGTGTAATTAAAAATGCCGGATGTATGTGTGAGGAGATTTTTTATTTTTATTTTGTCTGCATATTTGTATTCCGGAAAATATTTACTTACATATTCGTTAATATCCAGTTTTCCGTGCTCCTGCAGAAAGAGAATAAGTGTGGCCGTAAATGTTTTAGTAACCGATCCTACCTGGAATATTGAATTAACATCATGAGGGATTTTATTTTCAAAATTACGCCAGCCATATCCTTTAGATATTAAGATGCTGTCATTTTTTGCCACTAATACAACACCATTAAATTCGTGCGCCTTAAAGGCCTCAGTCATGAATGTATCCAGTTTTTCACTAATGGTTTGTGCAGAAACAAAATAAACAGCAGTTAATAAGATTGATAAAAAAAATAGTTTCACGATATGTTTTACATTAAAGAAAACTATTTATTACAATACATTGCAGTGTGTGGTATTAAAGTCAAGTTAATTTTTATTTAGAAAGTATGAATATGTTGGTTTCCGAAAATAGGGAAGATTGGAGCCCTCAAAAAATTAATGAAATGGGCCAGCAGAAAAGTACAAACCGATGTACAAGCATTGCAAAAAAGCATGCTAAACTTATTTTACAATCTCACAGCGACCAATAGAAATCATGTCATCCCAAGAATGCTACAAGTTGAAAAAACTATCATTGTAAAAGTTGAAAATATTCAGGTTGTAATGCACTCAAAAGTCGGGGTTCTTTTTTTAAAAGGCAGTTGTGCATCAGCCACCATTGTTAGCGGTTAGTTGTTTTTCTTGTCTATGTCAAAATTCCTATTTTATTCGCTCCATTTTGTGAGCCCTCATTCTTTTAGGATAGAATATATTTACCATTCATTTAATCATCGGTAAATATTTTGCACGGTTTTCTATAATTACCCAAAGATTTATCGCAAAAAGCACTAATGCCAGTGGAAGCCCCGATGGTGCATTTACAATGGCGGTTAAAAGTATCCCAATCATAACAGGGAAAATGATTATTGCACCAAGCGCCCTGTATTTGTTTGGGATGAAAAGTATTCCACCCAATATTTCGGCAATTCCAATAAGGGGCATCAACCAGCCGATTGTCATAAACGCTCCCATTACCTTCATCATGTTCTCGGGCATGTCTTTAGGCACAGGCATGTAATTGAAAAATTTATTTAGTCCGGCATTAATAAACATCAGTCCAAAAAGAAGGCTTACCGCGAATAGAATTTTCTTTTTCATAGTTTTTACTTTTGTCTGCAAATATACATTCGATTTTTGTTTACTATTCTGTTACAATAACTGCTAACGTTTATAAAAGTATTCAATGGCCCCGCCAAAAAATGGACCCGCAGAAAAGTACAAACCGATGTAAAAGCATTGCAAAAAAAGCATGCTAAACTTATTTTAATCTCACAACGGCCAATAGAAATCACACCATCATCAGCCAACGTAGGAGTGCACTCGTGCTTTTTGCAATTTGCTAAATCTACCAATATTATTTAGCGCTAAAAGTCTTGAAGCTTTGATTACTAAATGGTGGAGTTTCAGGTATTTTAACTACATTAAATTCAAACTCTACAGCATGGTGACAGTTGTTACAAGTGTTTGTCAATGCGATATAACTATTTTTAAAGGCAGAAGAATTCTTTTGTTGGATGGCGATATTAATATTGTCCAATGCAGGATTAAGCATATCAATCTTTTTTGATTCCTCTCTTTCTGTTTGATATTTTTTAATGTTTTCTAACGACTCCATAATTTCATGAATTTCGAAGTCTGCTAATTTCCAATTCTGATCTTGACCAGCAAACCAAAGCTTGGCATGATGCACCTGGATGCTACTCATAAATTCTCCGAAACCTGGTTTGTAAGTTTCAGAAAGTTTCTTCTCTAAACTGTCTATCCGGTTTTCAAGAATTTGATTCCTGTCTGTTGGTTGATTACAAGCATTTAATCCAATGGTAACTATTAAGGAGATTAGTAAATATTTCATGATCTCGAATTTCGCGAATTTAAGTTGGGTACGGCAAATTATTTTAGCATGGCACATACGTCAGCGCTTGGCGATGTGGCGATATTCCGTGTTAGGAATTCCGTCAAGGCCGGCAACAGAAACTGGTGCGGTTCGTTGTCTGGAGTCATGATGTTATCAGATTTAATTGCCAGGAAATTCCATATTTGTCAGAAAGCCAGCCAAATTTATCGCTGAATGGATATTTGTTTAAAGGCATAAAGACTTGTCCATTTTTAGATAATTTGTCAAAAAGTGTATCTATTTCATGCTCGCTTTCACATTTTACATAAATTGATATAGAGGGGGTAAAGGTGAACTTGTGTTCTAATGAACTGTCAGTAGCCATATACTCTAATCCATCAATTGTAAATAGGCAATGTTTTACTGCGCCCTCTTTTCCCCGCGTATCTCCTGCTTTAAAATATTCAATATTTTTTACTTCAGAATTCTCAAAAAGTGAAGTATAAAGCTTTACGGCTTCTTCCGCTTTGCCATATTGATCGCCAACAAACATTAAAAATGTGATTGTCCTCTGCATAATTTATTTTGATTTCATTAAATTTCCATTTGTGAATGTTTCTTGATACTCTAACTTTCCTTTTTTGTTATAGCGAATCCAAAAGCCATGCTTCTGTCCTTCTTTGAAATTTCCAACTTGCCACAATTGCCCTGTGTCCCGATAAAATTTCCATTCGCCTTCCATTATTCCATTAATTGAAATTCCTTCAGCTTTTATTTTACCATTTTTGAAAAAATAAGTTAATTCGTCTCCTACTTGCTCAAAGGTTTTTTGTCCATTTGAATATGCTTTGTTTTTCATCATAATGTTTGGGCGAGTTGTATTTTATTACCACAGGTATCGTCAAATACAGCAAGTAAAGCTGTTCCCATTTGAGTGGGCTGCATACTGAATTTTACACCAAGTTCTTTAAGTCGTAAATGATCTTTTTTTATATCGTCAACTGAAAACACGGTGCTGGGAATACCTGCATCAAAAAGGGCTTTTTGATAAATTTTAGAAGGCTCAAATTTTGTAGGTTCAAGTAAAAGTTCAACACCGTCTGGCTCTTCGTTTGAAACAACTGTGAGCCAACTGGCATCTCCTAATGGAATGTCCCTTTTCTTTTGAAATCCTAATATTTCTGTATAGAATGTGAGAGCGTTAACCTGGTCGTCAACTAATATACTGGTTACTTTTATTTTCATTTTTGCAGATTTTGTTTTCTACAAAGTTCAGCGCTTGACTTCAATGTAATTTATTCAATCTTGCTTTTTTAAACACTCCTGGCGAAAAACCTGTCCACCTTCTAAACAGCATACTAAAAGTGCTTAAGCTGTCATACCCAACGGTAAAGCAAGTATCTGTAACGGTTGAACTTTCCGATAAAAGTTTTTTTGCTTCTAAAATCCGCTTGTCTTTCAAGTAGTGAGAAGGTGTAGTCCCATAATGCCGTTTAAATTCGCGGTTCAAATGAAATTTGGAACTGTTTGCAGCGGTGGCTATAGTGCCAAGGTCAATTTGTAAACCGTAATTTTTGTCAATGAATTGTTTAGCTTTTATCACTCGCTCTGTCTGTGCAACGTTTCCATAAAGTTGTTTAACCAGTTCGGCTATTTTTTCGTTGTATGTCATTTGTTGTTAGCTTTTTTTAGCCATGAGCGTTTATAAAATGACCGATAGCGAAAGTATTGCTGCAGGCTGGGGATTCATTGAACGTACAGCCCGGAGCCGCTGCTGATGCGATGCTGATATACAAGATAAGATAAAATGTTCAGCGATGTTGGCCGGGCTCGAGCAAAAGACGATAGCGATTTGCACCCGATGTTTCAATATCCGGACCTACCTTTTGGCAAGCATTGTTGTGCGTTCGTTTTTTTACGGAATGATTTCTTTCACTGGTACTAATCGTCCATTGTTGCCAAACATAGTAGCCCTGTCCGGTTCTTACGTTATTTGTCTAAATAATCAGGCGGGTAAACCACCTGCCCATATTTCTCTGCAATTGCCATAAGCTTTTTCACCGCACTTTCATCCAGCGGAGGTGGTGGTAAAAATTCGCCCTCTTGTACAGGCGTACCTATTTCTTCAAAAAAACTATCTAACCCTGCCGGAACAACCGTGCATAAGAGTTGAGCCACACTATTACTAACATTTTTAAAACTATGGATGGCGCCA
>JBDSAP010000144.1:0-21822 GCA_039922055.1 Ferruginibacter sp. | reverse complement strand
AGCCCGGATGGTAAAAAGATTGTGTTTTGCAGTAACCGGAATAACGGGGGCAAAAGGGATACGAATATTTTTATTGCGGATTGGATTGAATAATTTTCGATTTTTGGTTTGCTGTTTATTGTTGATTGCGATATGTATGAGCCATCGAAACCAAACCTGTTTCCCATAAGCGATGACTATGAACCATGAAGAATCTCTAAAACAGCCGACTCCCAAACCCTAAACGATAAACCAAAAACAAAAAACTGGTTTACAACTCAATCACCTCACAATTCCTCATATCTTTTCCATCAATCACCAACCTTACAATAGTTCTTACTTTGTGCCAGCCTTGTTTGCCGGCGGCGCCTGGATTAATATGAAGACAGTTGATCTTTTCGTCGTACATCACCTTCAATATATGTGAATGGCCGGCAATGAATAGCTGTGGTTGATGAATTGCTAATTCCTTCTTTGTTTCGTGATTATATTTAGGAGGATAGCCTCCAATATGCCGCATCATCACCTTTACTCCTTCGCAGTTAAAAACAAATTGCTCGGTATAAATGCTCCGGATATCCTGCCCATCAATATTACCATAAACTCCCCTGAGCGGTTTGAATGAGCTGAGCTGATCTGCGATGGCAATGGTACCAAAATCCCCGCCATGCCATATCTCGTCACACTCTTTAAAATGGTCGAATACAGTTTCATCAAGGAAATGATGTGTGTCTGATATAATACCGATACGGGTCAAAGTATTTATGATTAATTAAGCGGCCAGACCGGGAAGGTCCTTAATAATTGGTGGGATCGTAGGCAATAAAAAAGATGTTGTAATTTTTATAAAACTGTCCGCAAAATTCTTCTTTTGAGAAGGGTTGTTTACGGGCATTAAAATATTCAATTGTTGAGATACCTAAACCACATTCCGCAAAAAGTTCATAAACCTGTGCCGGGGTGGTACCATAAACATCCGCGCCACCGAGCCCGCATTCGAATAATACAAGCGGCTTATTTTTTTTCAATGTTTTCCTTGCGCCTTCCAACACCTGGTATTCTGCTCCTTCTACATCTATTTTTACCAGGTCGATCTTAAGATTGTCCGGAACCAGATCGTCCAACTTTTCCATCTGTACCGAAAGCATAACCGGCTCCTGCTGCACTAAATCATTTCTTTCCATAAAGCCACTAACGGCTGGCCTTCCCGGGTAATAGCTAAAGGTAGCCGTTCCTTTTTTAGAAGATAAAGCGAGGTTGTAAACCGTGGTATTTTTCGAATACTTTTTTTTCAGTGCCGTGTAAAGGTCCGGGATCGGTTCAAAGGCAAGGTGTTTTCCTTGTGGGGCGGCCCTAACAATTTCCATCAGGATGTGCCCAAGGTTGGCGCCGATATCAATACAGTTAGAATTTTTTTGAAGATGTTTACGAATGAGTTCCGTGGTTTGAAAATCATATTTGTCAACAGGCAGACGATAGAACGCTTCTGTTAAACGATACAAACGGAACAATGCTTTTTTAGAAATAACCTTCACCCAACCGGGTGCATACCTGCGCAGGAAATCCTTCATATTTTTAGGGCTGTTATGCAATTAATAGAACTTATTATCACTTCATTACTCTTTTAATTTGTGCCGGCAAAAGTAACTTAATTTATTTATTCGCTTTCACCATTACAATCCTGGATACGGCAATAAAATTGCTGGTAATATTTTAACTAAATTGCAGCTATCGGGTTGCATCATTTATTTAAATTCAGATAATGCCATTTCACCGCAACTTTACCTACACGATTGACAAGCGCAAATGGAAATATTATTTTCTTATGCTGGCACTATGCGAAGGCCATTAACAAGTTAATCTCTTCAAACCCATAAGACAGCAAGGTGTTAAAGTAATTAGCACATTAGCCAATTGCCTCCATTTTTCACATTTTAAATTGCAGCCATGCCCCACTATCATACGCTCGGAAACATCCCCCACAAGCGCCATACACAATTCCGCAAACCAGATGGTAGCCTGTATTCGGAGCAACTATTTTCAACAGAGGGATTTAGTAATGATTATTCTCTTTTGTATCATATCAACCCGCCAACTCAAATAATAAAAACCGAACCCGCTGTGAATGTTCAACCGGTAATTGCGGAGGAAAAAATGTTGCAACACCGGAGTTTTGAAGGCTTTCGTATCAAGCCGGAAAAGGATTACCTGCAAAGCCGAAAACCAGTTTTGGTAAACAATGATTGTCATATTGTATTGGCTGCTCCGCAGGAAAGTATGGCCGATTATTTTTACAAAAATGCGGATGCAGATGAAATGATCTTTATACACGAAGGCAACGGTGTGTTAAAAACGATGTATGGAAATATTGAATTCGGGTATGGAGATTACCTGTTGATTCCAAGAGGAACTATTTATCAAATTAATTTCAATGATGAGCAAAACCGGTTGTTCATTGTAGAATCGTTTACACCTATTCGTTATCCTAAAAAATATTTGAGCAAATATGGTCAGTTGCTGGAGCATTCGCCTTATTGCGAAAGAGATATCAGGGCGCCAAAAGAACTACACACACATGAGATGACCGGTGATTTTTTAATTAAAACAAAAAAGAAAGGAATGTTGTACGGCATTCATTATTCCGGCCATCCGTTTGATGTGGTAGGATGGGATGGATGTTGCTACCCTTTTGCTTTTTCAATCCATGATTTTGAACCTATTACCGGCAGGGTTCATCAGCCACCGCCGGTGCATCAAACGTTTGAGGCCAACAATTTCGTTGTTTGCTCATTCGTACCGCGACTGTTTGATTATCATCCCGAATCCATACCTGCTCCATACAATCACAGCAATATAGATAGTGATGAGGTACTGTATTATGTAGACGGCAATTTTATGAGCCGCAAGCATGTTACCCGTGGCATGATCAACCTGCATCCAGCCGGCATTCCACATGGCCCGCACCCTGGTGCCGTACACAAAAGCATTGGTGCAAAAGAAACCAATGAACTGGCAGTAATGATCGACACATTTCATTCACTTCAGTTAACCGTTGATGCCATAAACATCGAGAATGAAGGATATGTTATGAGCTGGGCGGAATAACATTTTACAAAGTTGTGGGCTTGCTGCAATAGACAGGCAACCGGCCGATAGTTTTTTACGTTTGAATAAATCAGTTACACTAATTTATTTACTACTTACAAAAAACTATCGGTTATGAAAATTCTTTACACCCTATTCTTTACTCTTTTATTTTCTATCAATTGTTTCGCCACCCAGTGGGATATAACTGTGTCCAATTTTTCATTCAGCCCTTCGCAGGTGAATGCAGTAGTGGGGGATGTGATACGTTTCAATTGGCAATTAGGGAGTCATACTACCACCTGTGGCAGCGCTTTGCCTGGAACCAGTTTGCCCGCCGGAGCTAATGAGTGGGACGAGCCAATGAATGCAGGAAATACCTCCTTTTCCTACACAGTAACCGCGGTGGGAACTTATGTCTATGGGTGTGTGCCTCATTTTGCTTTTAATATGAAGGGGACCATTATTGTAAGCGGAACGGTGCCCGTTGCATTGGGAATGTTCAATGCAGGAAATAGCAATAACAATAATGCCGTAGCGCTTACCTGGAAAACATTTACTGAATCCAACACAGATCATTTTTCTGTACGCCGGAGTACGGATGGTAATAACTTTCATGAAATAGCAAAAGTTGCAGCGGCAGGTAATTCTTCAACACCCCAGACCTACCAGTTCACAGATAATAACCTGGGCTCACAGTACAAGTATATCTACTACGAACTGGTGACTGTTGATATGGATCAAAGACAAAGCTTTTCGGAGATTAAAATGGTAAGGAATTTCAGGGTGACAGATAAATTGATTGTTGCATTAAGTCCTAACCCAATTACGAGGCCCGGCCAGGTGCAGATCCAGTTTAATGGCGAAACGAAAGGCTTTATGAACATAAAGGTTTTTGATATAAATGGCAAATTGATGTTGAAGGATAAGGTGGCAGCTTTTTATGGGCTTAATAATACCCATCTGCATGTTTGTGATTTGCCCAAAGGCACTTATACACTCCAGTTTGAATTGGATAAAAAGAAAGAAATACGAAAGATAGCAGTACTGTAATTTTCGAGGATTAAATTTTTTGTGGACATCACTTAAGCGCATGTTCGCACCTGGTATTTGCTACTAATAATTTTTATGTGTTGCTATACCAACAGATTTTTTGCCAAAATTTACTATATTGGCATAAAAATCTTGCTATGATAAAATTCCAGGAAATTAAAGTAGGCGATTACTTGATGGCCGATAACGACGGCGATAAGCATGTTGGTGAAGTAACAAACCTTAATGGCGATGAGAAGCAGGTATGCGTGGATACAGGCCAGGAGTTTTGGTATGAAACAAACCAGCTTTCACCTATTCCGTTGGATGAGGCACAGCTTTTTAATCTGAAATTTACCAAGGAGCGTAATGAGAATGGCACAATTAAGTATTTGAAGGGCGCATTCAGGTTGCTATTACCTGCTGAAGGGGAGTTTTCCAGGATGGAAATATGGTACCGGGATGAAAGAAGGCATATAATGCAGCCGATCAGTGTTCATCAATTGCAAAATCATTTTCACGAAATGACCAAAGTTCCTTTGAACGATGAGTCGTTCAACTAATTTATTTATACCAGCTTAAAACAAAAACCCGGACGATGTTTTCCGGGTTTTGTTTTTATATGATATGGAGTCTTACTTGATGTCGGCTGACTTTAGTATAGTTGTCTGGTTAACGTTGGCAACGGCTCCCAAATAATTAAGATTGATCTTATTTACTGATTGGATCAGTCCAAATTTTGGCGCATAAAACGACTGGATATCCGTGATTAGTGCAGCGGGAGGAACTCCAACCACTGCAATTGTCGTCGTCACCTGTATCACATCCGTATAGGAAATGCTATTAACGACTTTGGTAAGCCCTTTTGCTGTAATGGTATTTGTAAGCGTTGCAGTAGTAGAAATTCCATTCACAGTTATGGGATAGGGCTGCGGCCAGCCATTGTTCGCCAAAACATTGTCCTTTAAATATATATTCTCTACGTTAGCACCACCAAATGCAGCCGGTAAACTCCGGAAATTATAATAATCATTGCCGCCGATATAGTAATACTCATTGCCGGATCCACCACTATTGGTGAACACATGATATGCCTTAGTATTAATGGTTGAATCTCTGTTTGCAGAAGTAACAGTATAAAGTTTTACAACCGGGGCCGGTGCACTGTTGTCTGTCAATTCATAGTTCCATGTACTGGCGGCGGTTACGCTCATGTATTTGTCTGCAGCAGGCGGAGTGGGAGTTGGGGTGTCATCTTTTTTACAAGATGTTCCTAAAAGGGCTATTACGGAAATGCTAAAAATGAGTTTCTTCATGGGGAAAAGGGGTTTTAAAACGTAAATATCTGTTTTTTTTAGTAATAATTAAATTTATCCTCTTATCTTTGCGCTCCAAAAATATGGCTAAGCAGGCACTCATTAAACAAGACGGCACAATTTTAGAAGCACTCAGCAATGCTATGTTTAAAGTTAAATTGGAAAATGGTCACGAAATTCTGGCCACTATTTCCGGAAAAATGAGGATGCATTACATAAGAATATTACCAGGCGACAAAGTGGGAGTGGAAATGAGCCCTTACGATCTTACAAGGGGCAGGATAATTTTTAGGTATAAATAGGGTAGCACCTTTTTGATATAGCAAAGCGATTATTAATTAAATAAATAGAAACAAGATGAAGGTTAAAGCTTCAATAAAGAAAAGAAGTGTTGATTGTAAGATCGTAAGAAGGAAGGGTGTCTTATTTGTCATCAACAAAAAAAATCCACGCTTTAAGCAAAGGCAGGGATAGAAATTGGTCAATGGTCAATTGTCAATGGTGAAAGCCATTTAACTAATCAACATATTAACAAACTCATAGAATTATGGCTCGTATTGCCGGTATAGATTTACCAAAAAATAAAAGAGGCGAAATCGGTCTTACCTACATATTTGGTATAGGTCGTTCAACTGCTCAGTATATTTTAGACAAAGCTGGAATCAGCTATGATAAAAAAGTAAATGAGTGGAATGATGATGAACAAACTGCTATTCGTAATGTGATCAACAACGAATTCAAGACAGAGGGTGCATTACGCAGTGAAGTTCAGATGAATATCAAGCGTTTACTTGATATCGCCTGTTACCGTGGCTTACGTCATCGTAAGGGTTTACCATTGCGTGGACAGCGTACACGTACCAACAGCCGTACTCGTAAGGGCAAACGTAAAACTGTTGCTGGTAAAAAGAAAGTAGCTAAAAAATAATTAACCGGTACCAAATAGAAATATTTGGTATGGTTGTTTATAGACTTATACATTTTTGAACAAATTCCAGATAGCTTAATAAGTCAGCAGGAGGGTTAGTTCAGTTCCGAAACAATCGGGATATTTTTTCAAAGATTACCTATTAAATTAATTATGGCAAAAGCACAAGGCGGCAAGGCCCAGGGTGGCAAAGCAGCAGCTAAGAAAAGAATTGTAAAAGTTGACAGTTACGGCGACGCTCATGTAACAGCAAGTTTCAACAACATCATCATCAGTTTAACCAATAAGCAGGGCCAGGTTATTTCCTGGTCAAGTGCGGGTAAAATGGGATTTAAAGGCAGCAAGAAGAATACGCCTTATGCTGCGCAAATGGCCGCTTCAGATGCAGCGAAAGCAGCAATGGATGCAGGTTTAAAAAGAGTAGATGTGTTTGTAAAAGGTCCGGGATCGGGCCGTGAAGGCGCCATCAGGGCTCTGTCACAATCCGGTATCGAGATTAATATGATCAAAGATGTTACTCCATTACCGCACAACGGTTGTCGTCCTCCCAAGAAAAGAAGAGTATAAAAGGATGTCTGATGTAGGATGTATGATGTCTGATTTAAAACAAGACTGAAATCCACCGAATATCAGACACTGAAATAAAAATAAAGATGGATGATTAGTGGATGTCCGATTCAAAAGACATCATACATCAGAAATCATAGATCAGACATATTTACTAACGGGTACATTATTCATTTTAAGATTTTTATAATGATGTACCGACACTAAAAAATCGCACACAATTATGGCACGTTATACAGGCCCAAAAACAAAGATCTCCAGGATATTTGGAGAACCTATTACAGGAAACGGTAAATGGTTGACTAAAAACAGTAACCCTCCCGGAATGCACGGCGCAAACCGTAAACGTAAAACCTTAGGTGAATACGCACTTCAGTTAAGGGAAAAACAAAAAGCCAAATACACTTATGGTTTGCTGGAAAAACAATTCCGCAAAACATTTGATGAGGCTTCAAGACAAAAAGGTGTTACCGGTGAAAACCTTATCAAATTACTGGAGGCCCGCCTCGACAACACGATTTACCGCATGGGAATTGCTCCAAGCCGCCAGGCTGCGCGCCAGTTGGTAAGCCACAAGCATATTACTGTAAATGGCGAAGTAGTAAACATTCCATCTTATTCTTTAAAACCAGGTGAAACAATTGGTTTGAAAAATAAGAGCGCTGCTAATACTGCTATTACCGGCAATGTTCGTGGTAAGAATGCAAAATTCAACTGGATCGACTTTAACGAAACAGAACTGAAAGGTACTTTTATCGCATATCCTGAAAGAGAAAGTGTTCCTGAGAATATCAAGGAGCAATTGATTGTGGAGTTGTATAGCAAATAAGCCCCACCTAAATCCTCCCCCAAAGGGAGGACTTTAAGAATCTGGCTGCTAATTGCTGAGAAAGTACAAGTGAGTCCCGATAAACCGGGATATAATGACACAACGATGTTGGGACTTGCACTGAGGTTGGTAACACATAATATTATTTAAAAACAAAAACAACAAAATACAAATGGCCATTTTAAATTTTGTTAAACCCGATAAGATTGTTCTTCAGAAAGCAAATGATTTTGAAGCACAATTTGAATTCCGTCCACTTGAACCCGGTTATGGTGTAACAATTGGTAATGCACTTCGCCGTGTATTGCTCAATTCATTGGAAGGCTATGCTATCATTGGCATTAATGTAGTTGGTGCAGATCACGAATTTGCGACCATTAAGGGAATAACTGAAGACGTTACAGAAATTATCCTGAACCTTAAGCAGGTTCGTTTTAAGAAGAAAGTTGATCATGAAATTAATGTTGAAAAGGTAACTCTTTCCATTAAAAATAAAACTGAATTCACTGCGGGAATGATCGGTGAGGCTTCTGCTTCTTTTGAAGTGATGAATCCTAACCTGATACTTTGTGTAATGGATAGCAGCGCAAAGCTGGACATTGAAATCACTATTGGAAAAGGTCGTGGTTATGTACCTGCGGAAGATAGCAAAGAAAGAAATTCTCACTTTGGTTACATTGCTGTAGATGCTATTTACACACCGATCAAGAATGTGAAATACACGATTGAAAATACTCGTGTTGAACAACGCACGGATTTCGAAAAACTGATTATGGAAGTGGTTACAGATGGTACTATTCATCCGGAAGAAGCGGTAAAGCAAGCGAGCCGTATCCTGATTCAGCACCTGATGATCATTACAGATGAGAACATCACTTTCGATACCAAAGAAGATAAGAAAGAAGACCTGGTCGATGAACAAACTTTACAATTGCGTAAGGTGCTGAAAACTCCATTGGAAGATCTTGATCTTTCTGTACGTGCATTTAATTGCCTGAAAGCAGCTAAGATCAATTCACTAAGTGAGTTGGTACAGTACGAGCAGGAAGACCTGATGAAATTCAGAAACTTCGGACAAAAATCTTTAAGTGAAATTGAGCAGGTGTTGAATGAAAGAGGTCTTGGTTTCGGAATGGATTTGAGTAAGTTGAAATTGGATGACGAGTAAAGTCTAATGTGAAAATTTGAAAATGGCTCGATGGCTCAATGTAGCTGCTGTATTCATTTTCACATTATCGAATTTTTAAATTGAGTAATTAATAACAAGTAGCTTACAATTCCTGACACGGTGTAGGCGAAATACTAAAACAAAATGTCATGCGTCACGGAAACAAGAATAACAATTTAAGCAGGACTGCTTCGCACAGGAAAGCACTGTTAATGAACCTGGGTTGCCAGTTGATCACTCACAAAAGGATCACAACAACTTTAGCAAAAGCAAAAGCTCTTCGCACTTACATTGAGCCTTTGATTACTAAAACCAAAAACACAGCCTCTAAGGAAGCGATCATGCACAACCACCGTGTTGTGTTTAGCTACCTGAACGACAAAGCTGCTGTAAAAGAATTATTTACCGTAGTAGCTCCTAAAATTGCGAGCCGTCCCGGCGGATATACCCGTATCATTAAGTTAGGTCAAAGGATCGGCGATGCTGCTGAAGTAGCAATGATCGAACTGGTAGACTTTAATGATATATATGGCAAGGGAGTAGCGAAAGCTGCGGAAGCAGAACCGGCCAAGAAAACAAGGCGTAGTGGTGGAAAGAAAAAGACTGCTGATACCTCTGTTGTTGAAGAAGCAGTGGAAGTAAAAGGAGATGAGGTTACAGGTGCTGAAACTGAAGTAAAACCAGAAGCTTAATTTGAAAGATAAAAGATATATAAAGCTCCGATAATTGTATCGGGGCTTTTTTTATGCGGTTTCGGGTAGATGTGAAAAAATTATTTGTTGAATCAATTATTGAATTACTTTCTTTGCAAAATTTCTATTGAATATGTCTACGCAATTAAATAAGCAAGCAATTTTATTACTAGAGGATGGCACTCTATTTTATGGCAGGGCCTTCGGTAAGATTGGGACTACCACGGGTGAGTTGTGTTTTAATACAGGAATGACGGGTTACCAGGAAGTGTTTACCGACCCGAGCTATTATGGACAGGTGCTCATCATGAATAATGTGCATATAGGCAATTATGGCGTAAAGGAAGGCGATGTGGAGAGCGATGGGATAAAGGTGAAGGGAGTTATAGGAAGAAACCTGGAGGAACAGTATTCCCGCTTTACTGCTACCGCATCTTTACAGGCCTATTTTGAGGAACAGCAGATGGTGGCCATTGACGAATTGGATACCCGTGCGCTGGTGGCCCACGTACGCACACAGGGCGCTATGAACTGCATCATTTCTTCTGAGATAACGGATATGGAGGAATTAAAAGCTGAGCTGGCTAAAGTGCCCTCAATGGGCGGACTGGAACTTGCTTCTGTTGTTTCTACCAAAGAGGCTTATTATTTAGGTGATCCTGAGAGTAAGGTAAGGGTGGCAGTACTTGATTGCGGTATAAAGAAAAATATCCTGAACTGCTTAACTGAACGGGGCGCTTATGTGAAAGTTCATAATGCTGAAACCAGTTTTGAAACATTGCAGGAGTTTAAACCGAATGGCTATTTTATTAGTAATGGTCCGGGTGATCCTGCGCCGATGGATTACGCAGTAAAAACCGTTAAGCAGATACTGGATGCAGAAATACCTTTGTTTGGAATCTGCCTTGGTCACCAGTTGCTTGCATTGGCCAATGATATTCCTACCTTTAAGATGCATCACGGCCACCGGGGATTGAATCATCCGGTAAAGAATATCATCAGCGGTAAAAGCGAGATCACCACACAGAACCACGGTTTTGGAGTAGATCCTGAAGCAGTAAGAGCTTCACCAAATGTTGAAATAACCCACATGAACCTGAATGATGATTCCATTGAAGGCATACGGGTTAAAAATAAACCTGCATTTTCGGTGCAGTACCACCCAGAAGCTACTCCTGGCCCACATGATAGCAGGTATCTTTTTGATGAGTTTATGGAAATGATGGAAAAGAAGTGATTGTTTGAATTGGGGCGACAATACCACGGATTTTAATTTTTGTAGAAGGTTTGCTATCAAGAATAAAATGACGGACCAATTTGTGAATCAATGTCGTTTAGTTAAAAAATTATTTGTTTACAAGCATTTGTTTTTCAATTTAACATCGTTGTGTCACTCACTTGTACATTTTCAGCAATAAGGAGCAGGGAAACGCTAATCCTCAACTAAATGACATTGAAAGGTCAATGGTGAAATATTGACAATTCACAATTGACAATTCACTTTTGATTTAACAGTAGTAAAAACCTTCATGTAAAATTCACCGCGGTGGCGGATCACCAATATGAAAATAGCGATCATTAACGGACCGAATTTAAATCTGCTGGGTACCAGGGAACCGGAAATCTATGGCAGCAAGAACTTTGAAGTTTACCTCGACGAGTTAAAGCAAAAATTCGATAAAGTTGAATTCTCTTATTTTCAAAGTAATGTAGAAGGCGAGCTGATCAATGAAATTCAACGCGTCGGTTTTTCATTTGATGGTATCATTATTAATCCTGGGGGCTATACCCACACTTCGGTGGCGTTAGGGGATGCTATCGCCGCAATAAAATCTCCGGTTGTTGAAGTTCATATCTCCAACATTTTTGGCCGGGAAGAATTCAGAAAACTTTCTCACGTGTCGGGTAAAAGCATCGGCGTTATCAGCGGTCTTGGCCTGAAGGGATACGAACTTGCGCTTAATTACTTCCTTCCCTGATCCATTTACTTTCCACTTATTTCAACTTCGTAAAAAGCAGAAAGCCCCCGACCAAGGGAGCTTCTGCAATCCAAACAATCCATAAAAACAAAAAATCTTAAGATGTTAGCACACGAATTTTTGGAGGGATTGTTGGTGTATTTTTAAAACCTTGGGCATCTTACAGCATTCTGGCTTGTATTATCCCTGGTTAAATATTTTTGGTAAGACAAGGCCATTTCGAACCCGCCTTTGCCACCGCTTGCGGCGCTTAACTGAGAGATATTTGCATCATAGCTAAAAGATATAGCTAATGGTTTTACTTCTATTTTAGCAACTGGTATCAAGGCATCCTTCCATCTCATAAAGGCACCGCCATGTATAAAGTAGCGGGGAGTTTCTGTGTCATCCAGGCGATAAGTGAGCATAGCTCCTGCGATCAATTCTGAGTATGGTCCCTGTTTACTGTAGTCGGCATGAATGGTTAAATAAGTATTATCTGTAGTTGCCATTTTAGCGCCTGCGGAGTACACCCATTTTGGCGCCATTTCTAAATTTGCATTGCCATAAAAAGATATTTTATGTGCCTTATTAAAATGATGATAAGCAATGCCGGCAAAAAGATTATTTTCCTGGTCGTCACCCATTTGCGTATTGAAGCTAAGGCCTGCGGTACCATCAAAATATGAATATGATGAATTAGCAAAAGTCTCGCCATCTGCCAGGGTGCTGTTGTAACCACTGCCATCGTACTGGCTGTTTGTGGTCATTTTATTTCTGTCAATTTTGCGTTGTACCATCCCGCCCATGAAGCCCAGAGATAAGTACATATTTTTTTCTGCGCTTAATGATTTATGGTAGTTTACCGTAGGTTGGATATGTGTTGCAGTCATTGCAGCAGTGCCTGCTTTGTCATATAAAATTTGTCCGCCAACGGTTAAAAAATCTTCGCTTTTACCAACGGCTAATTTAAATTCACCGTTTAATGATGTGGTTTGATATGGCACAGTAACACTTTGCCATTGGGTGCGGTATACAGCTTGTAAACGAAGGTCGCCTGAAAATAAACCTGCCAGTGCCGGGTTACGTAAAAGAGGCGCCTCAAAAAATTGTGAAAAGTGAATATCCTGGGAAAATCCCTGTAGACTAAGCATTAGTATCATGCCACACATAAGGATGTGTACATTTTTTTTCATGGGGTTGGATTTAATTATTATCCTGGATCAGAGTTCTTCTTCTTAAAACGTTGTCTGTGCATTTTTATTTTATTATTGTGTCATTCTTTTCCCACATATTAGAAGGTAGTAAAACAGCTACAATGGCTTGTAACCGTTTGATTATGAATTGTAGCGGTGAATAACTATTCCCAAATCAGTAATGCTTTGGTAGCGTGCATACGAAAATTAAAAAGGGTAGGAGCATTTGCAATAGATATAAAAAACTAAGAGCCGGCTCCCCAGCCGGCTCAGTCATAATTAATAAAAACAAAAAGCCTCTTTATTGTATCAGCGCTACATTTCCTTTGTATGGAAGCACACTATTATTATCGCAGATTACATCTATCATATAAACAAATACGTCAGCCGGTAATTTTACACCTTTGTATGTTCCATCCCATCCGGCCGACGGATCATTTGCATTGACACTGTTCTTCTCAAACACTAGTTCTCCCCACCGGTTAAAAATACGCAGGGTCTTAATTTTAAACAATCCCGTTCCCCTTGGATAAAAGACATCGTTAGCTCCATCTCCGTTTGGAGAAAAAGTATTTGGAATAAATATGTTTGCACCATTACAGAGTACAAGCACATTTACTTTGTCTCTTGTCATACAACCACCCCGGTTTTGAACCTCAACGGTATACTCCGTGTTGACATTTGGCTTTACTGTTATTGCAGGATAATTATTACGGAATATTGCACCTGTCGGCGACCATACAACCTGGGTCACATCAGCCGATACCGTAGGCACCAGGTCGGTTGTTTTGCCCACATTGATAGTTTGATCGGGTCCCGCATTTACAGATGGAATAGGGTATACCTTCAAAGTTGTATACCCGGTATCTTTAAAACAACCGTGATCATCGGTTCCTATTACACGATAGGTTACGGTGGTATCCGGCTGTGCAGTTGGTAAAGCACTAAATGCATTATCAAGCCCGGTAGAAGGACTCCATTCAAACTTATCAGTACCGGAAGCAAAGAGTTTAATATCCTGGCCCTTACAAAGCGAAGCAGGCTTGCTGTAAGCAATTTTAAACGGATATTTTACGTGCACCATCACGGTGTCAGTAGCGCTGCAACCCTGTCCTGAAAAGCCTCTTACAACATACTTTGCAACACTGTCCGGTGTTGCCACAGGGTTTGCACAATTAGTACAACTTAATTTTAATGCAGGGCTCCAGCTATAAGTATTAGCGCCTGTTGCCTGTAATGTAACTCCAATATTTTTGCAGATAGTCGTGTCAACCCCGGCGCTTACGGTGGGTATAATAAATGCATTCACCTGCTTGCCAACTGTATCTATACAACCGCTACTGTTAGTTACCGTTAGGCTCACATTATAAATACCTGACACGGTATAATTCTCAACAGCAGGATTCTTAAGTGATGAAAAATTACCGTTTCCGAAAACCCAGCTCCAATTCAACGCCGAAGTATCTGGCGCCGTAACTAACCCGGTGAAGGTTACCGCAAGCGGTGTACATCCGTCAGCAGTTTTGCTCAAATCAATTTGCGGAGATGCAACCACTTTAACCGGGATTGCTGAAGAGATCGAATCTGTACAACCATTCTTTGTAGTGATAATTAGTTTCGGATAATATAAGCCAGTTGCTGTGTAAGGATGAACAGGGTTTGCAATTGCAGCAGTTTGCCCATCTCCGAAACTCCATTTGTAGCTTGTTATAATATCATTTGACACCGAAGAATCTGCAAAGGAAACGCTGCCTGCATCGCAAAGCATTTTATCTATAAAATTGAGTTTAGCTACCACTCCGCTCACCAGGATCGTATCCTTTCCTGTTATCGGAACCTGGCATCCGTTAGGGTCCACCAGGATCATTTTTGGAACATAGCTGCCCTGGTTAATATAGGTGTGTGAGATCACGGAATCAGTAGTGACTAAAGTGTTGCCGTTATTGAAATCCCAAATAAAAGAAAGTCTGTCTTTCGTTTTAGCTGAAAAATTAACTGTGACTGGATTACATCCGCTCAAGGGATTATAAGTAAAGTTGCCTGTTGGTCCATTGATAACGATATTCTTTTTCTTTATTTCCACACAACCGCCCGGACCAGTAATAGCCAATGAAATGGTATAGGTGCCAGGATAGTTATAAAAGTGAGAAGGATTGACAATATTAGCTGTTGTATTGTCGCCAAAATCCCAAACCTGCGAAACTGCATTGGTCGAAAGATTCGAAAACTGCACAATCAATGGAGGACAGGTGCTAAAGGAATCACTCATGTTGAAATCGGCGACCGAAGTTGTAATGGAAACATAACCTGGTTTAGAAACCGAATCTGCACAGCCATATTGATCTGTTATTGAAAGCTTAACATCGTAAGCTCCATCTGCTGTATATAGATGGACCGGGGCCGCTATGATTGAGGTAGCGCCATCGCCAAACTGCCACACATATTTTAAATTAGGGCCGCTTGATAGATTTGTGAATTTAACAGGCTTGCCGGGACAAGTAAGTGTATCAACAGTCTTAAAAGCCGCTACTGGTTTGGATATCACCAGCGGTGGAACGATCTTAAAGCTATCACTGCATCCCTCGCTGTCGGTCACTTTCAATGTTACGTTGTAAATTCCAGTCTTTGAATAACTATGTTGAAAGGGTGCTGCTGTTAAAACTTCTGTGATTCCGTCACCATAGTTCCATTCCCAGCTTTGTATTGGATGAATGCCGTCTGTCTTCGAACTATCGTTGAATAAAATAGTACTGTTAAGGCAACTGCCCGGCAAGGCCGTAGTGAATTTGGCTGTTGGCCCATTCACTCTTATGTACATTGATTTTACCAATGTATCCTTACAGTTCAGCACACTCGTCGTGATTAGGGTTACAGTGTACGTGCCTGAAGTTTTGTAAACATGTGTGGCAAAATTTCTCACTGAATCTGCAACGCTTCCATCACCGAAATTCCATCTGAAGGCTTTTACATCGGTCAGGCTTAAATTTGTGTTGAAGGTTATATTAGATCCTCTACAAACAACCGTGTCCGAGGCAAAAAATGACGCTTTTACATCAACAATCTGTACGTTACCAGCCTGGGTAAAATCGCATCCGGAGGCATTATTGTAAACGGTTAATGAAACTATATACTGGCCGGGACTGCTATATGTATGAACCGGGCTTTTTTGGGTAGATGTATTGCCATCGCCAAAATCCCAATTCCATGTATCTGCTGCAATTGACTGATCTGTAAAAACCCTTTCGTATGGCTTGTTACAATTGAACCCGACAGTATAGCGGGCAATAGGCGCATTAATATGAACATACTTCGGGTAGACAACCGTATCGGAACAACCGCTGTTCCAAACAATCAACTGTACTGTAAAATAGCCGCTATCAATATACTTATGAGCGGGACTTTGACCGATCGATTTGGTACCGTCACCAAAGTCCCAAAGCCACCTGATTGGATTTCCAAGGCTCTGGTCCGTAAACACTATTGGTATTTTAGCACAGGCATCTGTTGGTGTGGCGCTGAATTTTGCAACCGGTTTATCATTTACAGTAACTCCTTTGGCCACAATCGTTGTATCTGTACAACCACCAGCAGTTGTTACAATTAATGTAATTGTGTAAATACCGGCTGTGGTAAAAGTATGTGTAGGAGTAGCGGTGGTAGACGTAGTACCATCACCAAAATTCCACAAATAACTAACAACCGGATCAAAACTGGTAACCGTGCTGGAAAAAGTTTTAATAAAGGGTACACAGCCGCTATCTGGTAAATTTTTAAGCAAGGCAACAGGTGCAATTATTTTAATAAAGTTTGTTTTACGGATCGTATCTGTACATCCATTTATACCTGTAACTACTAACTGTACAGTAAAATTTCCAAAAGCATTATAAATATGCGACGGATTTGCCAAGGTAGAAGTAGTATTATCTCCGAAACTCCATTGATAAGTATCTGCATCAACAGAAACACTTGTAAAGTTCACAGTAAATGGATTCATGCAATTAGTGCTGTCATCTGCTGTAAAGGCTGCGATAGGTTTAGGTATTACAGTGACAGTTTTAAACGCAGAATCTGAACAGCTTCCAAAATTTGCAAGCATCTTTATTTGATAAGTGCCCGGCGCATTATATTTTTTCACCGGTTTAGCAAGGGTGGAAGTAGTGCCGTCACCAAAATCCCAGAAGACAGAGGTGGCGATTGGTGTAGAAGTATTGGTAATAACAAGAACTTCCTTTACACAAACATTATCGTTGGCGGTAAAAGAAGGCGATACATTACCCACAGTAACATTATTTGCTTTAGTAATTGTATCGGTACAGCCGGTAGCATTGGTTACAATCAACTGCACTGTATAGCTACCTGCAGCGTTGTAAATGTGAGATGGACTTGAACTGGTAGAACTTGTTCCGTCTCCGAACAGCCATTGATAAGTAAGTGCACCTGTTCCGGTGGAAAGATTTTGAAAGTTAATGGAAATCGGAGCGCTGCATTTATTGGGAACACTATTGCTGAAGGCTGCAGTTACCCCTGAGCCAATTTGTACGTATTGGGTTTTAGAAAGTGTAGTAAGGCATCCGTCACTATTAGTTACTCTTAGTGTCACATTATAATTTCCGGCGGATAAATATGTATGCAACGGGTTTTGATCGGAAGATGCAACACCATCACCGAAATCCCACTGCCAGTTAGTGATAGTTCCACTTTCCGGAGTGCTCTGATCTGTAAACTGCACAGGTAAGGGATAACAACCAGAGGTAACAGACGCAGAAAACACCACATCGGGCTTGGCAGCCACAGAGATATATTGTGTCTTAACGATTGAATCTGCTCCTGATGCATTTTTCACTACCAGTTTTACGGTATATTGGCCAGGGGTGAAATAGCTCGCTGAAGGGTTTTGAAGAAAAGAGATAGTTCCATTACCAAGATCCCATTGCCAGTCGGTTGGGTTGCCGGTGGATTGGTCGGTAAAATGGACGATCAGCGGGGAACATCCGCTCGTTGGGCTTGCTGTAAAATCTGCTTTCAACTGGCCGTGGGCACTAATGCTGAAGAAGCTTATTAATAGCAGCAATGAGGCCTGGATTATAAGTCTGGCTTTCATAGGTTGGGGAGATTTTGCTTTTATTAATTGTTGGATACAATGCTAATGCACACAACAAATAAGCTAACTCCTTATCTGCAATAAAAATTGTGTAACTGTAAAGAAAAAAGGGAAAAGGTGGATAAAGATCAGAGCCTTTCCATGTGTAATACCTTTGCATCGGTAGATCCCCATGGCGCCAGTTCCATAATTGGTACAGCTTTTTTGGTGAACCTCCAGGCCCTGTTGATAAACACAAATTCAGGGGGAACAGAAGGGTTGGTCAAACTGATTATGAGTTTGCTATAATCGTCATTTGCACTCCATGTACCGGAATAGGTAACGCCGTTTTTTGTGCCGGTTATCGGGCCTTCGTAAAAAGAATTTGTTTTGGTAAGTATAAAGGTATAGCCGCTGTATTGAGAGGTAATGTCCTGGCCATTGTCGCTCGCGAGGTGTACGACAAAATTTCTATTTAAGAAATTCTCCTCGAACAATTCTTCAAGCGCCTGCCTGTCTCCTGAAGCTGCTTTCAGCTTTTTACAACTGGTGAGCAGGAGCAGCGAAGCGAATGCAAGTGCAACTATAAACCTGTATTTGTACAGAACTTTGCATACATCATGCAACCTGTTATGGATAGATGTTTGAGAACTTGCGGGTGACATAGTCAATAAAATATTTTGGTTGTAAAACTTCTCCGGTTACTTTCTTACACAATTCTTCAGATAGATAATACCGCCCATACTGGTATATATTCTTTCGTAGCCAATTCAATACGGAACTGTTATTACCTTCGGCAATCTCCTTTTCAATAGAGGCGTTTTCCTTTTCAATAGCTGCATACAATTGGGCTGCATACATACTCCCTAAACTATAGGTGGCAAAATATCCAAAGCTTCCGTGACTCCAATGTACATCTTGTAAACAACCCGTTTTATCATCCGGAACGGTAATACCCAAATATTTTTGATAGTGCTCGTTCCAGTAGGCGGGAATATCCTTTGTTTCAATGCTGCCTTCTATCAATAATTTTTCAATGTCGTAACGTATCATTACATGAAAATGATAGGTTAATTCATCTGCTTCGGTTCTAATCAAAGACGGTACCACCTTATTGATGCCTTTGAAGAACTGCTCCGGCGAGATATTATCAAACCTGTTTGGAAAGAACGTATGAAGCAACTTAAAATTGTGTTCCCAAAATGGTAAGGCACGCCCGATACAGTTTTCCCATAAGCGGCTCTGGCTCTCATGAATACTCAGGCTGCAATATTCACCCAGGGGCAATCCATATTCTTCCGCAGGTAGCCCCTGCTCGTACAACGCATGTCCACCCTCATGAAGGCAGCTCCAGGTCATATTGCCAAAATCCTGTTCATCTATCCGGGTCGTCACCCTCACATCATTGCTGTTGAAATTGGTAGTAAATGGATGGATGCTGATGTCCTGCCTTCCAGCTTCGAAGTCAAACCCCATTCTTTTCAATAATTCCATACCAAATTCCCATTGAGCGTCTTTGTCAAAATCGTTGAAAAGGAATTTATCATCTACCTGTTGCTTACTTTTAATATTATCGAGTAATATGATAAGCTCGGGTTTTAATTCTTTAAAGATTCTGTCTGTAATTGCCACTGTAAGTCCCTTGTCGTAATCATTCATCAGTGCATTGTATGGGTGTTGTTCATACCCCAGCATATCTGCTTCCTGTTTTTTTAGTTCGATCAAGTGGTGTAACGGTACCTGGAAAATGGCAAATGAATTTTCAGCTCTTGCCTTCGCCCATGCATGGTAGGCCTTATTCACTGCTTCACTCATTTGACGAACAAAAACGCTGCTTAGTTTTTTATTTCTATTGTAATCATCCAGGCTTAATTGTACATTTCTTTTTTCCGTTGGTGAAAGATCGTCCTTGCTGTTTAGATTAAGCAGCAAATTCCCCAGGGCTTCGCTGGTGAATTGCTCATGCGCTATCTCACTCAGAGTTGCGATCTGCTGTCCCCGGAAATCATTTCCTTTTGGCGGAAGATATGTTTCCTGGTCCCATTGTAACACCGCCGATGCGTACTTTACATCGGCTATTTTTTGCATCTTTGTTTTATACGCTGTATATAATTCCGCTGAATTCATCCTTATAACTTTTACAAAATGAAAATCCAAGATATTACATCTTTTTTAGAAACCATTGCTCCGCCAAACCTCCAGGAGAGTTATGATAATGCAGGACTCTTAACAGGCGATCGATCCTGGGAATGCACAGGCATAATCACGACCCTCGATGCAACCGAAGCGGTGATACTGGAAGCTGTTCAACAAAATTGTAACCTCGTGGTTGCTCATCATCCAATTATTTTTAGCGGCTTAAAAAAGATCAATGGTAAAAACTATGTAGAGAAAACAATCATTACGGCCCTAAAAAAGGATGTCGCTATTTATGCCATTCATACCAATCTCGATAATGTGCTGACCGGCGTAAATGGAAAGATGGCAGATATGCTGGACCTCATCAACAGGCAGGTATTGCTTCCCAAAAAAAATATGCTTAAAAAGCTGGTGACATTTGTTCCGCTCCACCAGGCCCATAATCTAAGAGATGCATTGTTTAGCGCAGGAGCAGGCAGCATTGGGAATTATAGTGAATGCAGCTTCAATAGCCAGGGACAAGGCACTTTTAAAGGCAATGCAAACACACATCCCTATGTTGGGGAGAAAGGAAAACGACATACAGAAAATGAAACTAAAATAGAGGTCATCTTTCCATCGTGGCTCGAAAATAAAGTGCATGAGGCGCTGGTAAAAGCTCATCCTTACGAAGAAGTTGCCTATGATATTTATACGTTAGACAATGTGCACCAAAATGTTGGTAGCGGAATAACAGGTGAGCTCAGGCATGAAATGTCGGAAATCGAATTCCTTCAACTATTGAAATCTTCTTTTGGCTTATCGATCATTCGCCATACGCACCTGACTGGAAATAATGTGAAAAAAATAGCCATTTGTGGCGGCGCCGGCAGCTTTCTCATTGGCGCAGCCGTGGCTGCTGGCGCAGATTTTTATGTAACCGGGGATGTGAAATATCATGAGTTTTTTGATGCAAACGGCAGGTTGGTTATCGCTGATATTGGCCACTATGAAAGTGAACAGTTTACGATAGACCTGTTATTTGATATATTAAGCGAAAAATTCCCTAACTTTGCCGTCCAAAAAACAGGTGTAAAAACTAATCCTGTTAACTATTTTGGATAAAAACGGAGAGTGATTAGAAGCTGTCTAAAGTGTTAAAAATCATTTAGAAAGACTAACATCACAAACCATAAACAATAAACAAATTAATATGGCCGCAGTAAAAGATTTCTCAGTTGAAGAAAAATTGACATCTCTTGTTCATTTACAAAAAGTTGATTACAAGCTCGACGAAATTCAGATTTTGAAAGGTGAGTTACCAATTGAAGTAAAAGATCTGGAGGACGAAATTGAAGGTTTGCATGCACGTCAAACCCGTGTAGAAGAAGAAATAAATGGAATGCAGGAATTTATCAATCAAAAGAAAGAAGCTATTAAAGAGGCGGAAGCTTTGATAAAGAAATACGAAAAGCAAAGCGACAACGTAAAAAATAACCGGGAGTTTGAAGCGATCAATAAAGAGATCGAAATGCAAACACTGGAAGTGAAACTTTGCGAAAAGCACATTAAAGATGCTACCGAGGAGATCGGTGAAAAAGCCCGCCAGTTAGAATCAGCAAAAAAAGCTGTAGCTACTAAAGAAAATAATCTTTCTGGTAAAAAAGGTGAGTTGGAAAAGATCATCAGCGAAACAGAAAAGGAAGAACAAACTTATAACAAGGAAGCTGAAGAAGCTCGTAGCCATGTGGATGAGCGCCTCTTACTAAGCTACGACCGTATTCGCAAAAACTATCGCAATGGTTTAGCAGTTGTACCGGTTGAAAGAGATAGTTGCGGTGGATGTTTTCATGCGATCCCTCCTCAAAAGCAAAG
>JBDSAP010000143.1:0-10013 GCA_039922055.1 Ferruginibacter sp. | reverse complement strand
GAACCACGAAGACCTGCATGGTATTGAAGCAGGCAAAAAAATAAAGGAAATTGTAGATAAAAACAGCACGTGTTTTTTTTGCAGTGATATACAAACCGGTAAACCTGTCACGGTACGTCCCATGACGGTGCAAAAAATAGATGAGGCAGGTAATTGCTGGTTTCTGAGTGCAAATGATAGTGAGAAAAACCAGGATATACAGACGGATGACTATGTACAGCTTTTATTCCAGGGCTCGGCTCATTCTGATCTGTTGAGCGTGTACGGTGTGGCAACAATATCTACAGACAAAGAACTGATAAAGGAATTATGGAAGCCCATTTTTAAAACATGGTTTACTGATGGCGTGGATGATCCAAGAATTACAGTGATCAAGGTAGAAACAAGAGAAGGTTATTACTGGGACAATAAGCATGGCAATGCGATCGCTTTAGTAAAAATGGCTGCCGGTGCACTAATGGGTAAAACATTGGACGATTCGATAGAGGGAACGCTTAAGCTATAACCGTGAGGACACGATTGATGAGATGCCCATGCTTTGTAATGCGGCATAATTTTTTTGTAAGTATTAAAAACGTACTACATGATGAACGATGAAAAGGAACTATTTAATGAGAGTGATAAAACTCAGAATGATAGCAAACAAATAGTGGGATCTAATACTGTAAAAGACCCGGATGAATGGACAACGGGAACGGAACCTATGACGGGTGCACAGCGTTCGTATCTTAAAACATTATCTGACGAAGCCGGCGAAGGGTTTGATGATACGCTAAGTAAAGCAGCAGCCTCAAAACGTATCGAAGAATTACAACAAAAGACCGGGCGGGGACTGAATAATAGTTAACGGTGATTCAATGTCGTTTACTTAAGAAAATTTTCACGCAAAGAGGCAAAGGAACAAAGTTGATTTTGTACTTTTTTGTGCATAGTTTATTTCCTTGCTTCTTTGCGTGATAAGCTTGAGGTTATTCAGCTAAATTTCCCGACTCCTCCTGGCTGGCATATTCTTCTTCGGGGTCTGGTAATACTTTTACCATTGAGTTTTGCAGTGAAATAATTGATGAGGCGGAGTACAGGCCAATACTATTACCCGAGAAAGTGTAGTCCATCAGGGTAAGCTTTACAACTCCGTCTATTGACAGTTCAATATAATGGCTGTAACGGATCAGTTTAAAATAAAAGGAATTCTTTCCATTAATATTAAACATGCCTGACTGAATATCTTTAAAAATAAAATTCTCCCGGTTGTTTAACGCATTGAAACCCCAGGACCTTATTTGCAGCAGTCCGTTTGATACATCGAATGAAATAAAATAGCCGTTTCCTTCTACATTCATATCACTTACCAATCCAAATTTACCCATTCCTTCTACTGTAAGTAAACCCTCCCAGGTAAAACTTCCCGAGGGCTTTTGAAAACAAAATATTTCATACCCGCTTCTTGATCCGCACGTCCATTTATCCGGTTCAATTGTATAAGATGCTGTAGGGTTTGAAAGCAGCGTTGCTACTTCAGTTATCTCTCTTTGAAGGATTGTTCGATTTACCATTTGCTCCCAGCGATAATAGCTTTTTAGCAACAACCTTCCTTTACTATCTGTGTCTAATTCTTTAGGTGGCGGCAACACCCGCAATGCATCTATTTTTCCGTAGGCGTAAAAAAAATTGTACACCAGTAAATGATTGCCATCCTGTACAATACGTGCGGCATAATTTCCTTGCGGCAATAATACATCGGCATGGAAAGAATGATACTCGCCAAAGAGTTCAGGTGCAAACCAATAACGTACTTTTATATCTTCCCTGATAGAGCCAATCAGGTAAAAGCGGCCATTCAATTCAAACACACAGGGACATTCAATATCATCATACACCATCGGGTATAGCAATGGCGGCATTAGTTGAACAATGTCATCGGTAATTTTTACAACGCCCACACATCCCCTTCGTGATACCGGGCCCGTAATGCTACGGGCACACACCAGCAAATAAACTTCACCATTATATTCAAACTTGAAGGGATCACGGAAGCTCAGCCATTTTCTCGGGTTGGTGTTTCTCTTCTCATAAAAAATCCCTTTTGGTTCAATAGGGTAAATTCCTTTGGGATTTTTTTTCCAATCCAGTAAATTATCTGACTCCGCAAATCCAACTTTTGAAACAACGCCACGGTCTCTGCGCTGTAAACCTGTATAATACATTTCAAATTTATTGTTCACCTCACATACATGCATTGTCCATAGCATATCGTCATCCCATTCCCCCGGATCTCCCACAAATATTGCATTGCGAACTCTTTTCCACGACATGCCATTTGTTGAAACGGCATGTGCTATATAGTCGTGGTTAGGTATAATGAGGTGAAACAAATGATATGTGCCGTTATGTATAATTACTGTTATATCGCCAATTTCCCAATCGCTGAATCCTGATCCTGAATACATAAATTAATTGAATTTAAAGTAAAATTACGGCTAAAAAAATATACCGCATTGCGGTAAACAACTATTCGTTTTCGCTGCTGCTCTTGGAGTTATTGGCTACTTTTGCCACTTCAATTTCATGAGTGAAAGTATAAATGATGAAGGGATATTACATACAATTATTCAGCCCGCACGGGCTCATCCGGTTCCAGGATCCTGAGATCGGCAGAGACAAGGATACGGGAGGCCAGGTAAAATATGTGCTTGAATTATTGGAGTCACTCTCACAACACCCGCAGGTGCGTAAGGTGGATCTGTTCACCCGCAGAATTGTTGATAAAAGGGTTTCTTCATCTTACGAAAAAGAGATTGAAACTGTAAATAAAAAAGCCCGTATAGTTCGTATCGTCTGCGGAGGCAATCAATACAGGCAAAAAGAATCTTTGTGGGATCACCTGGATGAATTCATTGATAAAACAATTCGCTTTATTGAGAAGGAAGCGGACCTTCCGGATGTGGCGCATGGACACTATGCAGATGGCAATTATCTCGCGGGCCAAATAAGTGAAGTGTTTGGGATACCTTTTATTGCAACAGGCCATTCATTGGGACGTAACAAGAAAAATATTTTATTGCAGCAAGGTCTCTCCGAAGAAAAGATCAATGAGAAATTTAATATGCAGCGGCGCATCACCGAAGAAGAAAAATTATTAACTGCTGCCAATGTGATCATCGTAAGTACACAACATGAAATAGAAAGTCAATATGATTTATACGATAATAAAACATCAGCCAGGTTTGAGGTAATACCGCTAGGCGTAAACACCGATCTGTTTTATCCTTTTTACCGGGTTGATATGCCATCTTTTAAAATGAGCATTGAGCAGGAGCACGCCCTATACCGGATCAATTCTGATATAGAGCGATTCCTTTTTAATCCGGCAAAGCCATTGATACTTTCGATTGGCCGTGCTGATAAAAGAAAAAATTTTGAAAGTATTATTCAGTCTTATGGCCAGGATAAAGAATTGCAGGCAATGGCCAATCTTGCAATATTTGCGGGGGTAAGAAAGGATATCAGCAAGATGTCGCCCGATGAACAGGACATACTTACCAATCTTTTATTGTTGCTTGATAAATATGATCTGTACGGGAAAATGGCTATACCGAAAAAGAACAATCCTACCCTGGATGTACCGGAAATATACCGGGTAGCTGCACGCAGGAAAGGTGTGTTTGTAAATGCAACGCCGGGAGAAAATTTTGGGTTAACAATTGTTGAAGCCGCGGCCTGCGGGCTTCCTGTAGTTGCATCGCCAACAGGAGGACCAAAAGAAATTCTTGAACATTGCAATAATGGATTGTTAGTGGATGTGGAAGACCCGCTTGCAATTGCGGATGCATTGAAGAAGATCATTAGTGACCAGGCTTTATGGGAAAAATATTCAGGTAATGGTATCAGGGAAGCGAATCAATTTTATTCATGGACGGTGCATACCGAGAGGTACATGGAGATCATTCATAATCTTTCGAAACAAAAAGATAGCCATACGCAGACATTCATGGACAAGACAGCTTACGGTAAAAAATTGGTGAAAGCTGACCTGTTCATTATTTGTGATCTTGATGGAACACTAGTGGATGGTAAAAAATCAGATGGACTCAAAGAATTAAAAGAGTGGATCAATGACAGAAAAGATAATGTGGCATTCGGAATTGCCAGTGGCAGAAACAGGGAACTAACTGAGCAGGCGTTACAGGATTACGATTTACCAATGCCGGATATACTAATATGTTCGGCGGGCTCCGAGATCTATTATACCAATGCATTTATTCCTGATAACGGGTATGAGAGCCATATAGATTATCAATGGAAACGGGCAGAATTAGAAAATGCATTGACGAAATTTCCGGGTATTCGTTTGCAGGAAACAGCCGCTCAATGGCCATTTAAATTGAGTTATTATGTAAACAATAGTTTTAGTGAGGATGATATTGCCAACCTGTATAAATTTCTTGACGATCAAAAATTAAAGGCGAAAATATTACTGACAGATAACAAATTCCTCGACCTGTTGCCAATACGTGCAAGCAAGGGCAGTGCGGTTAGGTTCCTGAGTTATAAATGGAAACTGGCCCTCGAAAATTTTATTACAGCAGGTAACGGCGGCAACGACAGAGATATGCTGGAAGGAAAAGCAAAAGGAATAGTGGTGGCCAATTACAGCCCTGAACTAAAAGATCTAAAGAAAAATAAATCGATCTATTTTTCCAAACAGGCATTAGCCAAAGGAGTGCTGGATGGTATTGAACACCATATCAAATCGATGGAACCTGAAAAGGTTCCGGCATAGTTTATTCTTTGTCGGCGGTTTCAATATGGATGATCCTCAAAAATATTTTTCGGCTGTAATTCCAAATGTAAGCAGCAGGTTCTCCCTGTTATTTCGGTTTACCTTATTGTAGTTTAAAGAGCTGGTCAGGCTTACCCATTTCATCAGTTTGAATGACAGGGTTGTAGTAGAATTAATAATGTAATCAGAAGCTTGCTTCAGGCCATTTTGAAGAAAAAAAACACCATCAATTATTAAGCGTTCATTATAAACGTACCGTAAGCGAAACCTGAATGAATTCCGGAATGTTCTATAGACATCGCTCGTTGCATCGGTGAGCTTAAGATCGGCGAATTCATATAAGATGCCATCGCTAAAGTTGATGTAAAAGTTTGTTGTATCTATGGGACTATAAGCAACGCCAATACCCATTTGTGTACGATAATTCACCTTCAGCGAATAGTTGCTTTCGTAAGTGCCAAGACCCCAATAGTAGAACTTTTTGTTTTCATTCAGATACCGGTTAAAGTCAAGTGCAGTGGTAAAATCATTGTTTATCAACCGGCTTTGTTGCTTGCCATATATCCAGTTGCTGGTGCTGTTTAAGACAATTAATTTTTTACTCACACTAAGTTTTAATGCGTTGGCGATAGTATAAGATGATGCATCATTGGTGCGGTTTATTATACCGGTGGTTGCATATCGCAGCATATAAAACGTGCTGTCGTTAAATTGCGCATGCAGGGATAGGGAAAGGGCTAATGTAAATACAAGAGTGACCAGGTTTTTCATGTGCTCAATTAAACATCGTTGTGTTATTCTAACTCCCTTGTTCATTTTCGGCAATAGGAAGCAAGCAGCCGGTGATCCTTAAGTAAATGGTATGCTGACGAGCAAACAGTTTTATCTCAAAATCTTGTATCAATAAACAAAGGTAACATTGCACGCCAGGTGGGCCAATCATGTTTCCATTCTGTGCCCCATACACTTAGTTCGTAATTAATGCCCTTGTTATACAAGATCCCTGCAAAGCCCTTTCCTGCTTCGGGCGCTTCATACTCTCCTGAACCGGTTAAAATATGTATATGCTGGCTTTTGCGGATCTGTTCCAAAATACCATGATCGGTGAGGTTCGGCATATAATGCATGGGGCTGTTATAATAAACCTGTTCATCAAAAAATCCATCGGTATATTCAGTAAGATCATATACGCCGCTCATCGCAATTACGCCATTAATAAGATCCGGGCGTTTTAAAAACAGGTTCATGCTATGCAGTGCTCCCAGCGAAGCGCCGCAGGTAATGATCGGGGTATCCCAGGAAGTGTTATTTTTTATAAAAGGAATTACTTCGTTATAAATATATTCATTGAACTGGTTATGGCGGATGGCTTTATGTTCTCCGGCCATCTCCTTATTCAGCCAGCTCTCTTTATTGATACTGTTCACTGAGAAGACCTTTACTTTTCCTCCATTGATAAAAGGCTTCAGGTGCTCGGCCATCTGGAACCTTTCATACTCTAAATAATCCGCACCGGCAGTCGGGATCAGCAATAGTGCAAAACCATAATCCCCATACACTGCAATGGGCATTTCCTTCTGCAATGCAGGACTGAACCATGATGTAATTTCTCTCTTCATAAAATTTTGTCTTAATATTGATGATAAAATCGAATTCCCACACAGACCGGTTTTTTGTGTCAGAAATAATACTTTTGTAGATAGAAAAATAAGTTCTGTAAATTATTAAATTCCGTGCTATCATGGCAAAATTAAATAGATCGTATATATTAATTATTTTATCACTCCTGTTCTGTGCCTGTGAAAAAGAATTAAGCCTCGAAGGAACGCTGGGCGGCACAGCAGTTTTTACTTTTATCAGTTCGCCGGGTGCATGTATTAACCCAGGCATAAACGGAACTTACCAGGCTGGTTCCGCCCTGGATGCTACAAATACAGTAACTATTGCTGTAGATGTTGCCACGGCAGGTACTTACACCGTCTCTACCGCGACACTTAACGGTATTTCATTTGTGGGTACAGGCACTTTTACTACTACAGGCCCTCAAACTATATCATTGACTGGCGCCGGCACCCCTGCGGCAGGCGGCACTTTTTCTTTTACCCCGGGCACTACAGGCTGTTCTTTCATTATCAACGTTTCTGGTGGCGGGGGGAGCAGTGGTGGAACGGCTGTTTATACGTTTGATGGCTCACCAACCACCTGCGTGAATTTTAATGCGGCAGGCAACTATGCAGCGGGCATACCTTTAACTGCCAGCAATTTTGTAACGGTCAATGTTAATGTAACTACAGTTGGCACATATACGATTTCCACACAAAATTTAAATGGAATCTCATTTTCCGGGAGCGGTACTTTTGCGGCCGCGGGGCCCCAGGCTATCCAGCTTGCCGGCACGGGCACACCTTTAAGCGGAAGCGTATTTAATTATGTTGCCGGCACAAATGGGTGTACATTTCCAATCACCTTTGCTGGTCTTCCCGGCGCCGCAGTGTTCACTTATAGTGGAGCTCCGGGGGCCTGTACTACAGCCACCCCCGCCGGCACCTTTGCTATTGGAACCCCGTTGTCAGCCGCCAATACTGTAATAGTAGATGTAGATGTTTCTACAATCGGTACCTACTCTATTACTACCCCTGCTGTAAACGGGATCTCCTTTGCTGCTACCGGAAGTTTTGCAACTACGGGCCCGCAGCAAGTGACGCTTGTTGGTTCCGGAACCCCTGTTACAGACGGAATATTTAATTACATCCCCACAAACGGTTGCTCATTCCCGATAATCGTAACTGCCGCCGCAGATTTTATAAAATGTACTATTGCCGGCGTCGCAAGAACCTTTAACGTAGGAGCAAGTGGTGCTATGCTCGACCCAAAGACCCTTGTTTTGGCAGGTAATGAAAACTCATCCCTGGGGTCTCCAACTTTTGAAATAGATATCACAAGTTCAAACAATATCACAACAGCCACGTACAACCGTCCGAGCGTCACCAATCTCACTACGTTCTGTATAGCGTGGTTCTCTGATGGGGCAAATCCTACGCCATGGGGCGTGGGTATAGGGACACAAACCGGCGGCTTCTCCGTTACCATAACAAGTCTTACTCCTACAACGGTTAAGGGAACCTTTTCCGGAACTTTATATGATAATCAGGGACTTGGTAATTCGGGCAAAGCAATAACGGCTGGGTCATTTAGTATAACCTTGTAATAAGAATTCTTGAATATAGCGGCTATTAACGACCGCTATATTTATTCCACCACTCCTTCTTTTATCTCTGTCCAAAGTTCGTGGTAGCACCTGGCGGCATAGCTGCTGCGGGCAAATTCTTCGATGGGTTGCCGGTGAATGCCCATCTTTTCTACGTCGGATAAATAGGGGATATAATTCTGAAAGAATTTTTTGTCCTTGTACAAATGCTCCATTATTTCATTGTGCATATTCTTGCGCAGGTCGGCCATTGTAAAAAAGCACATGAGCTTATTGCTATCGAGGTCCTTTTCTTTAAAATAATCTTTCACCATGTTGTAAGTACGAACAGATAAGGTAGTAGGAATGATCGGCATTAATACAACATCTGAAGCGCTGAATATATTTTCACTCAATGCACTGAAACCCGGCGGGCAGTCGATGAAAACAAAATCATATTCAGCTTCCAATTGTTTCAAAATGCTTTTCAGCCGGTTCTTATTTCCCTTCATTTCTTCCAGCATAATATCAAAGCTCCGGGAAGAGGCATCAGCAGGAATGATCTCAAGGTTTTCGTAATTGGTTGACATGATCGCATTTTCCAGGTTAGCATCTTTCCCCACCAACTTTTTAATTCCCTGCGCATCTTTCGGCTTTATCTTATAATAGAAAGTAGTGGAACCCTGCGGATCAATATCCCACAGCAGGGTTTTAAAACCATCCTTTGCCGCCAGGTAAGCAAAGTTTACACAACTGGCTGTTTTGCCGACACCACCTTTAAGGTTGTAAAGAGCTACTGTTATCATGTATCAGAAATTGATTTGTTATGAAGGATAGGAAAGATAGTAAATTATTTAAAAGAAGGCAATGTGTTATATTAAATGAATGATTACCCCAGGCTCGTTTTATTGTTCCTCATTGATCTCTTTAAATAAACGCTGCGCATCTTCGATATTGAACAGTTGCGTTCCTTCGTTCATGGTAGCAGCAGAGCCACAGGCAACACCAAAATTAAGCGCTTGTTTTAAAGATTCTTTTTGCTGCAACATATAAGTAATACCAGCCACCATGCTATCGCCCGCCCCTACCGTGGTTCGTGCTTCTACCTTTGGCGCTGCGGCAAAATATCTTTTGTCGTGGCTTACCAGCCAGGCTCCATCGCCACCGAGCGACACTACAATAATTTCGGCAAAGCCGTCTCTTACCGCTTGCTGGGCCGCATCGGGTACTTCATTATTTGCAAGTTTTTCGATGTTCAGCATTTTGCATAGCTCATTGATATTGGGCTTAACCAGGTACACATGTTTGCCTTTTAAAGCCTGGAGCGCTGCGCCGGAAGTATCTACTATACATTTTGCCCCAACCGAATTGGCGGTTTTAACAACCAATCCATAAAAATAATCAGGCAGCCCCGGCGGTAAACTACCACTTGCCACTACATATTCAGCACTAAAGGAGCGAATGGTTTCAATAAGATCCCTTACAACCTGCTCCCCGAATGCCCTTCCGGGGAAGGTAAAACGAAACTGCTGATTTGAGGAGGTTTCGAGCACTACCCAGTTTTCCCTGGTTTCTACCGCTGTGTTGATGGATTGAAAAAAAATATTTTCCGCAGCCAATAACTCCTTTAACATTTCGCCATTATGCCCACCCGAAGGAAATAATGCTACGGAAGCCATGCCGAGTTTCTTTAAAGCTTTACTAACGTTGACCCCACCGCCACCGGGCTCATTGTGAACCTCAACACAACGCAACTTAGATTCGGGCCACAGCTTTTCGGCTAAAGTACTTTTATCAATTGCGGGATTGAGCGTAACCGTAAGGATAGGTATATCTTTCATTTTATCAATTAACAGGTCAAGGTAACCGCCAGTTTTTCGGCATTTTTCAAAGGTCGTTCATTTGTGAAAGGTGATTACTTCTACTTTGACATATTTAAAAAAATGTAGCTCACGGTTACGATAGTTTAATTATGGAACGAAAAAGATGCCATGAAAAAATACAGTACAAGTGAGTTCCGATAGATCGGAATTAGAATAACACAAC
>JBDSAP010000142.1:0-12899 GCA_039922055.1 Ferruginibacter sp. | reverse complement strand
AAATGAATCCAGCACGCATTCTCTTCAAAGAATTCTCACCAGTAACTGGATAAGCCGCCTCTTTTGGTTCGGTCCGCCGTGGCGGATTAAAAAAAGAGCGCAGCGATTTTTTTAAAGAAGCAAAAGCAGCGGCGTTCCAGTTACGCAGCCCGCCGGCTGAGGAGGCGAAAGCAATAAAATGAAAAGAGCGAGTGAAGCTGAAGGGCAAATGGTCAATTGTCAATGGTCAATTCGCCAATGCTCAAAACGAACAAAAAAAATTAGACAAAACAATAATTACACAAATAAAAAAACAACACTCATGTCAAAATTAAAAAACAAAGTAGCAATCGTCACAGGCGCTTCCAAAGGAATTGGCGCTGGAATCGCTAGGCTTATGGCGCCGAAGGTGCATCTGTAGTAGTAAATTATTCATCCGACAAAGGAGGGGCAGACCGTGTGGTAAGTGAAATTACCAGTGCAGGCGGACAAGCAATAGCAGTGCAAGGCAACGTATCGCTAAGCGCTGATGTAAAAAGATTATTCGCCGAAACAAAGAATGCTTTTGGTAAGCTAGACATCCTGGTGAATAACGCAGGCGTGTTCAAATTTGCACCATTGGAAGCAGTGACTGAAGAAGAGTTTCACAGGCAGTTTAACATTAATGTATTAGGAACGATCCTTGCCACACAGGAAGCACTGCAACATTTTAACGGAGATGGTGGCAGCGTGATTAATGTCAGTTCGGTTGTGAGTGATAGCACCATGGCTAACTCTGTAGTGTATGCTGCAACGAAAGGCGCAGTAGATACTATTGCGGGTGTGTTGTCAAAAGAATTTGCCGGCAAAAAAATTCGGGTAAATACCATTGCACCGGGCGGAGTTGAAACAGAAGGCGCACACACGGAAGGTATTATTGGCAGCGATATTGAAAAGCACATAATTGCCGGCACACCATTGGGCAGGATTGGTCAACCGAGCGATGTAGCAAAGGTGGCTGTGTTCCTTGCATCGGATGATGCTGAGTGGGTGAATGGAGAAAGAATCAGCGTTGCCGGTGGATTCAGGTAATACTAATCGCAGACTTGCAAATATAAAAATTGCCTTGCAGACGTGCATGGCATTTTTTATTTGAAGGAGGTATGTATGATGTATGATGTCTGATGTCTGATGTAACGAAAAAATGATGAAGCATACATTGAAATATTAAATGCTCAATCAATGTCGCTTACCTAAGCTATAAATCATTAAACTTCTCAGGCAAGTCTCTTCACAATTAAAGCTATGATTCGAAAAGCTAATTCTGAAGGACTTGCCGTACGTCAGCAAACAAGCGGGATCAACGGCGAGTCCTGCCACCGACAGCCTTTGCATTGTAAACTTCATTGGCAGAGACTCGCCTGAGAATAATGGGCAATAGGCAATGGGTAATGGGAAATGATTAATATTGGCTGTTACCCTTCGTTTGGGGCTTAAACGCTCCCCAAAGCTTCAATCGTACAAGAGGGCGATGCAAGGATGCCGCCATGGAAAACAAATGTTCGGACAAAAATGCTCTCCTAAGTTTATGGAATCGAGGGGTGCATGTTGGATAATGAATAAATGCTTTCGGTGCTAATACTGGTAAATTGTAAAATTTCAATTTGTTGATGCGCTTTTCTTGGCATCGGCATTTATATAGTGTAGATTTATACAATTACACTCCCCAACTAAAATAATTTTTATGAAAGCAAAATTTACATTGTTATTATTAGCTGTCTTATTTTTTCTAAATTCAACAAAAGCCCAGGATCGTTATTTAGCCGGTGTACTCCAGGCCAGCCAGGAGGTAAGTGTAGTCAACTCTCCCGCAACTGGAGTAGTGATTGTTAAATACAACACCTCTACCAATGTACTGGAACTGTTTGGCAATTATAGGAACCTAACGGCTACCGTTAGCGGTTCTCACATTCATGGTCCGGCGGGTCCGGGTGCAAATGCCGGCATACTGTTTCAGTTGATTAATTCTGGCGGTACTTCTGGTTCGCTAAGTGGGAACTTCACCATTTCCGATGCGCAGGAGGCAGATCTTTTAGCCGGAAACATGTACGTGAATGTACACAGTACCGGCCCCTATGCAGGCGGTGAAATAAGAGCACAACTTATCGCAACGACCATTGGGCTTACCCAATTTTTTACTGCCAGGCTACAGGGTGCACAGTCTACACCGCCGAATGGATCGCTGGCAACCGGTTCCGCGTATGCGATCATTGATCCGGTTACAAATAAATTATTTTTAACGGGCAGCTATACCGGCTTAACCACCCCGGCTAGTAATGCTCATATTCATACAGGCGCTCCTACTGCTTCGGGCGGAGTAATTGTTCCGTTGAAATTTTCAACAACCGCATCGGGAAGCCTGGATACTTCTGTTGTACTTACGGTGCCAGTTCGGGACGATATTCTTGCGGGAAATACTTATGTGAATGTGCATACCAGTACTTATCCAATGGGTGAGATCAGGGGCCAGCTTACCCAACTTAGCCAGATGTGGTTCTTTGCGAATGCGCTGCAGGGCAGCCAGCAATTTCCGGCAAATGCTTCGCCGGCACGAGGCACGGTGATCGTTCGGTATATTCCTCAAATCAGGCGTTTGGAATTGGTGGGAGATTACCAAAATCTTAGCGCACCCATCAGCGCATCGCATGTTCACAGTCCGGCGGCGGCTGGAGCTAACGCAGGTGTATTGTTTGATCTTAATAACACAGGAGGAGTTACCGGTTTGCTAACCGCTACCGCTACGTTAACAGCTTTGCAGGAGGCAGATCTTTTGGCCGGGAACATGTATGCAAATGTTCACAGTACGGGTACCTATGCTGGCGGCGAAATAAGAGCGCAGCTACTACCCACAGCAATGGGTGCAACGCAGGTGTTTGCCGGCCTGATGCAAGCTTCACAATCTGTTGCCAGTCCGGCGGTGGTGTCGTCCGGCACAGGAAACGTGGCGGTGTTGCTCGATAAGGTTTCAAATATGGTGTATGTTACGGGTGGCTTTTCGGGCTTAACCAGTAACATCAGCAACACGCATATTCATGGAGGAGCTGCCGGTACAAACGGACCAGTGGCAGTGCCGTTATTTTATAGCGGAACAACGGCCGGAACAATAACTGGTACCGGCATAGTAAGCAGCACGTTTGCAGATTCGATGGTTAATGGATTTTCATACTTAAATATTCATACGGTTAATTATGGCGCTGGTGAAATAAGAGCGCAACTCGGCGACCTGGTGCTCCCGGTTAAGCTGAGGTTTTTTAATGGCTTTAAAGAAAAGGAAAGAGTTATTCTTGTTTGGGAATCTGAAGAGGAATCTAATCTTAGCGTGTATGAAATTGAACAACAGGATAGCAGGTTACAGTGGATATCAAAAGCAGTTGTTCCGGCTTCTAACAAGGCAGTTGGCAATAATTACCGCTTCGCCGATATACCGTTGAATGGAAGTGGCAATGATCTGTATTATCGCTTAAAGATGATTGATAAGGATGGCAAGTATGATTATTCAAAAGTTGTACGCATTAACAATTTACAATCGGGTGCAGGATTAAAGTTATTGTCAAATCCAGTTTCAAATGGTGACTTGCGATTTTTAATTACCGGCATCGCCGGTGATAGAAAGGCGGCGGTATCAATTATAGATTTTAGCGGGAAAATAATCTCACAAAAAATTGTTTCAAGCATGGCAACGAATTCCATCAATATAAAGAGATTGCCTGCTGGAATGTATAAGATAGTTGTAAGGGTTGATGACAAGCAATTGCAGGAAACCTTTATGAAGTAAGGTTGTCCGTGAATAAAATTTCCAAAGAAAAAGAAAATGCCTTGCAGTTAGTTGCAGGGCATTTTTATTTACATAGAAGTTTATGCCACGAATGCACGAATGGGCACGAATAAAAGATTTTAAAACATTGGTATTTATCGTGCATTCGTGGCAATAAAAAAATTATGCGACGTCTGTTCCGGCGAGGTTTTCGCATTATACACCATAGATTAAAAGGTGCTTTATTGCGAAACGCCGACGTAGGAAAGAGCTTTGATTTTTGCGCATTCGATGCCAGCACAACAGGGGCAGCTTTTAATTTTAGAGAACCTTCAGCATCGGGGTTTCGCAGGTAGTGGTTTTATAATGGGAACTTATGCGGCGAAAACCCCGCTGGGACAGAATTGTATTTATTCGTGCATTCGCGGCAATAAAAAAATTATGCGACGTAGAAAAGAGCTTTGATTTTTGCGCATTCGATGCCAGCACAACAGGGGCAACTTTTAATTTTAGAGAACCTTCAGCATCGGGGTTTCGCGGGTAGTGGTATTATAATTGGGAACTTATGCGGCGAAAACCCCGCTGGGACAGAAGGCATTTTTATTTACATTGAAGTTTATGCCACGAATGCACGAATGGGCACGAATAAAGGATTTTAAAACGTTGGTATTTATTCGTGCATTCGTGGCAATAAAAAAATTAAGCATTTGCCTTTTCATTGCAATTTATGTTCCGGTGGGATTTTCGCATTATACACCATAGATTAGAAGGTACTTTATTGCGAAACCCCGACGTAGAAAAGAGCTTTGATTTTTGCGCATTCAATGACAGCACATCCACGGGCAACTTTTAATTTTAGAGAGCCTTCAGCATCGGGGTTTCGCGGGTAGTGGTTTTATAATTGGGAACTTATGCGGCGAAAACCCCGCTGGGACATAAAGAACAAACATTTAGATCATTGTATTTATTCGTGCATTCGCGGCAATAAAAAAATTAAGCGTTTGCCTTATCACTATTACTTTTTAAAAGATAAGCCGGCTGCCTTTAATGCAGAAGCAAGTTTTGGAATGGAGCCTTGTCCCATGCCATGGAGGGCTAAAATTTCTTCTTCACTGAATTTTGCAAGTTGTTTCAAACTGGTGATTCCTTTATTTTCAAGAGCTCGTCTTGCTGGCACCGAAAGCGACGATAAAAAACTTTCAGTTGGCTTTGTTTTCGCGGCTGCTTTTTCTAAATTTTCCTTTACTCTGAACTTTACTATTTTACTGATCAAAGCAAGCGGAAGGGGTTTTTCGATCGGGAATTTTATGGAACCTTTGGCCCCCTCATAAACAGACAATTCTTTTTGAAATGCTATGATTCCGGATGGGGCAGGATAAAAACCGATATGATTTTTATGAGCACCAAAATGAACCAGGTTCCCTTTTAAAGTAAAAGTTGGAATTCCATAATTGATCGATTCGGCAGCATCCGGCGCCGCTTTCCTGATCGTCAACCTTAGATCTTGCAGAATTTTCTGAACATCCTTTGGATAACCAGCGATGTATTCATCTATGGTTCCTTGTTGTACTGTTTTCATTGTGCTTGTCTTTTATTTATGGTCATTTGTTGATGGAACAAAGCTAATATGTAAATCGAAATAATATAGTGTGTGAAAACGACACTAAGAGAGTTAAATGCGACAAACTATTTTACACGGTATTTGACCCTTTCTGACACATGTACCAATTCTATTCGCATGTTTTATCTTTATCGGAAGGAGCGCCGGCTCCTTAAGGTTGATCTTTACCCCCTGATTCCCAGCGAAAAATAGTGATTATATGTTTTCCGAAGAAAATATCGTTTGCAAAAAAATGACCAACATTATTTTCAAATGAACTAACGATCGTATCGCAATCGGGGATACGAACCAGGTTTATAATGCTAATTCCAGCAGGTCTTTGCCTACTATAATATTGCCGGTGAATGTGGTCCGTACCGCATCAATCCAGCTTTGGTCTGTTAGAAATTCATCATCTGGCGGTACAAAATGATTTAGTACAAGTGACTTTACGTTGGGGGATAAGCACTCAAATACGACGTACGTGGCTATAGTCTGTTTAGTTATCTTTGACGCTTAATTTTTTATTTTTCTTGAATGTTTATTACTTCAAAAAAGGGTAACTACTATTGGGTTTATCTGTACCGGCTGGCATTGGTGATGGTATTGTTTATACTATGCCGCATTCTTTTTTATTTTTTGAATATCTCCCTTTTTCCAGGTATTCACTTTACGGAATGGGTAAGGATATTGAAGGGTGGTTTTGTATTCGATACCTCTGCATTGTTTTATTTCAATGGCATTTTTATCTTGCTGATGTTACTGCCTTTTCGTTTCCGGAGTGCGGGATGGTATCAGCGCTTTATCATGTATATTTTTTTTATCACTAATGGCCTGGCAATTCTTCTTAACTGCATCGATTTCATTTATTACCGTTTTACACTGCGGCGAACAACCCGGCCGGTTTTCAGCGAATTTTCCCATGAAGTAAATAAGACGACGCTTTTCAAAAATTTCATGCTCGATTATTGGTATATAGTGCTGATTTTTACCGGCCTTACCATCCTGATGATATGGGCATATAAGAAAGTAAAAATTAAGGTGGCGGTAGTTCCATCGAAAAGTGCTGTGTTTTATCCAACTGCCGTCGTTGTTTTTTTAGCAAGTATCACATTGGCGGTTGGTGGTATTCGCGGCGATTTCAAATACACCACCCGCCCGATTACAATCAGCAATGCCGGTGAATATGTGAATACGCCGAATGAAATGTACCTGGTGCTCAACACACCGTTTTGTATGGTGCGTACATGGAATGTAAAAGGGCTTGAAGAAATTAAATTCTTCACAGACGCAGAGGTCGAAAAAATATATTCGCCAGTACATTATCCCAAAAAAGACACAGTTGGTTTTGTGAAGAAAAATGTAGTCATTTTCATACTTGAAAGCTTTGGCAAAGAAGCTGTCGGCGGATATAACAGGGATTTGGATGACAGTACTTATACCGGCTTTACACCCTTTCTCGATTCATTGATGACAGAAAGTAGAGTTTACTGGAACTCCTTCGGTAATGGCAGAAAATCAATAGATGCCTTGCCTTCAGTACTGGCCGGTATTCCCAATGGAAAAAACCCGTTTGTTCTTACGCCTTACGCCACTGATAGTTTGCATACACTGCCGCAGATATTAAATGAAGAAGGTTACAGCACCTCCTTTTTTCATGGTGCGCCAAATGGTTCAATGGGTTTTAAAGCATTGATGAATGTGATGCGTGTACAACATTACTATGGTAAGGATGAATATAACAATGACAATGACTTTGATGGTGTGTGGGGTATTTGGGATGAGCCATTTTTCCAGTTCTTCGGGGATAATTTAGATACTTTCAGGCAGCCCTTTTTCTCCACAATTTTTTCGGTCTCATCCCATCATCCATTTAAGGTGCCGAAAAAATATGAAGGCAAGTTTAAAAAAGGGCCGCTGCCGGTACTTGAATGTATCAGCTATACAGATTTAGCTTTGCGCCGGTTTTTCGAGAAAGTAAGCAAGTCAGATTGGTTTAAGAATACCATTTTTGTAATAACGGCAGATCATGCAACGGTGAATTATCACCCGGAATACCTGAATGCATGGGGAGAAGTGGCGATTCCGATTTTATTATACAGTCCGGGAGACGCTGCCTTTAAAGGTGTAGATACGGGCATTATTCAGCAGATTGACATAATGCCCTCAGTTCTTTCCTATTTACATTACGACAAGCCTTTTATTGCGTTCGGCAAAAATGTATTTGATAGTACCAGGTTAAATTTCGCGGTAATGTATGGCGGCGGCTATAGCTGGATCGAAGACGATTATGTTCTTTTTTTCGATGATAAGGAAAGTAAGTCACTTCATAATTTTAAGGAAGATCGATTATTTAAAAATGAACTTTTAGATAAAGAACCAGCAATAAGAGCAGTATTAGAAAAACATGTTAAGGCATTTATGCAGCAATATAATAACCGTTTGCTGCGAAATCAATTGAAGATTGGGGCTAAATAATTCTGCTTTGACATATTTAAAAAGATGTAGCTCACGGTTACGATAGTTTAATTATGGAACGAAAAAGATGCCATGAAAAAATACAATACAAGTGAGTTCCGATAAATCGGAATTAAAAAAATAACACAACGATGCCGCCATAAAAAACTCCTGCTGGTCAACAAAAAAACACAAACGTTTGAGTTGTCAAAGTAGAAATAACCGCAAGCGCCCGCTTGTGCTGTACAAACAAAAAGCACCTATAATATTCCTGTAACTCACCCAGGATATTTAAAATATCTACAAGAGGAATCTCAAGCTTGCAGAATCCTGAATAGAAAGAGTATGAGGCATAAGCGGACGCTTGCGCCAAAGAAGGCTATCCCAATTTTTCCACCCTCCCGAATCATTTAATAAAATATTTTTGTACCCTGTAAGTATTTTTAAGCAAATGATTGTCTTAATAAAAACTGCTTGCTGGTATTATGAAAAGAAAAGAGTTTGTTCGCCTTACGGGAATGCTTGCCGCCGGTGCGTTGGTTTCCCCCGAAGCCTTGATGAGCCAGTCGCATTCGGCTGACTTCCCCATTGTAAGAGTGCCGCTTAACAAAAGAAAATTCACAAGTGATGCAGTTGAACAAACCATCAAAAATTTCAGCCAAAAAGTTTCAAATAAAGAATTAGCCTGGCTCTTCCAGAATTGTTTCCCCAATACTTTGGACACTACCGTAGATTTTACCATGATCGGCGGCAAACCGGATACCTACGTGATAACCGGTGATATTGATGCCATGTGGTTAAGGGACAGTACCGCACAGGTATGGCCATATTTATCGCTGATAAAAGAAGATAAAAAATTAAGGCAATTGGTGGCAGGTGTTATTAACCGCCAGGTAAAAAATATTTTACTCGACCCTTATGCGAATGCTTTTTATAAAGATCCCCGTAAAATAAGCGAATGGAAAGATGATGCCACCGATATGAAGCCTGGCATACATGAGCGCAAATGGGAAATTGATTCTTTATGTTACCCTGTTCGCCTCGCATATCATTACTGGACGATTTCCGGTGATACTTCTGTATTTGATGAGCAATGGAAAAAAGCTGCCGAACTTACTGTAAAAACTTTTAAACAGCAGCAACGAAAAAACTCTAAAGGGCCGTACAAGTTTGAACGGCGTACCACCTGGGCAACGGATGGTGTTCCGCTCGGTGGTTATGGCTATCCTGCTAAACCTGTCGGACTCATTCATTCTATGTTCAGACCGAGTGACGACGCTACTATTTTTCCTTTTTTAATCCCATCTAATTTCTTTGCGGTTGTTAGCCTACAGCAATTATCTCAAATAGCGGATTCAGTTTATAAGGATGCGGCCTTTTCTAAAGAATGCGCCGGCCTTGCAATTGAAGTGCAAACAGCATTACAGGAACACGCCATTGTAAACCATCCGAAATTCGGAAATGTATATGCTTATGAAATAAATGGCTATGGCAGTTATAATATTATGGACGATGCCAACGTGCCGAGCCTACTGGCGTTACCATATCTCGGTGCAGTAAGCAATACTGATCCTATTTATATCAATACGAGAAAATTATTATTAAGCGAATACAATCCATTTTTCTTTAAGGGAAAAGCTGGGGAAGGTATTGGCGGTCCGCATGCAGGGACCGATCTTATATGGCCTTTGAGTGTGATCATTAGGGCGCTTACCAGCGATGACGATGAAGAAATAAAAAGCTGCGTGGGCATTTTACAAAAATCACATGCAGGCACCGGCTTTATGCATGAGACGTTTCACAAAGATGATGTCAGCAAATTTACCCGTAGCTGGTTTGCATGGGCTAATACAATTTTTGGGGAACTGCTGCATAAATTAGTTGACAGTAAACCGCAATTGCTAACATAAATTAATCATTTGCCGATAAATGAAAATTGATATCTCGATCATCAAACAATTGCAGGCGCAGGTAATGCAAAGCAATCAACGTGCTTTTGAAGATTTGTACCGGTTGTTTTTTCCCCGTCTCTACAACTTTGCGCTATTGTATGTGCACAAGAAAGAGGCGGCGGAAGAAATTGTAAATGATGTAATGGTAAAGATATGGGAGAAGCGAACTGCCATTAATGAGATCGATAATTTGGAAACTTATTTATTTGTAGCGGTACGAAATCATTCACTCAATTACCTCAATAAATATTCTCATTACCATGTAGCCATTGAACCTGAAAGCGGTTTGGCGGAAGTGATAAATTTTAATGATCCTGAAAAAGAAATGGAGTGGAAAGAAATTTATTTCAAGCTTAATATGGCAATTGAGCAATTGCCGGATCAATGCCGCACAGTGTTTAAGCTGATAAAAGAAGAAGGCTTCAAATACAAGCAGGTAGCCGAGATACTGGGCATATCTCCACGCACGGTAGAGACCCAACTTTTTCGTGCCATCAAAAAATTGGATAGTGTTGTAAGCCTGTACATTGAAAAACCCTCCGGCAAGAAAACTAATAATGGACCTTTACTCAACCTGTTGCTCATCGTTGCCGCTTTCTCAAATAATTTTTTTTCGGCCTTGTAAGTAATTGCCTCCATTCACCTGTCTTATTAACGGAACACTGATAATCTCTTCGCATGAACAACAACGATTTTTTATTACTGGTTTGCAAAAAGCTTGCTGGCGAAGCAACTGATGCAGAATTAAAGGAACTGGATTCATTGTTGAGCAGCGATGCAGACCTGGCGTTACAATATAAATTACAACAACAATTTTGGGAGCAGCATGATACTCCTAATCAACAGGTGGTAGAAGATGGTCTGCAAAAATTATTACAACGTTTGGATCTTCCTACAGCCAATGTCGTTAACATAGAACCGGTTATTAAAAGAAGTTTCTTTAGTAAATACCGGTTCGGTATAGCCGCTGCCGCTGCTGTTGCTGCAATAGTATTGATCGCAGTTTTTTCTACACAACGATCAAAGCAAAATTCGTCTTCCATCGACCTGGCATCTTTAGAAAAAAAACAAAATTCAAAAGGAATCAAAAGTACCATCCAGTTAGCAGATGGCAGTAAAGTATGGCTGAATGCAGATAGTAAAATACAGTACCCCGAGGCGTTTGAAGGAAACACAAGAGAAGTATATCTCAACGGTGAAGCTTTTTTTGAAGTAGCACGTAACCCGCAAAAGCCCTTTATTATTCACCTGGCAAATGGCACTGTTAGAGTGCTGGGCACCTCTTTCAACATCAGGGCTTATGACAATGAAAGGGTAGTGGAAACTTCGGTAACAACAGGCAAAGTAGCCTTTATACCAAAATATAAAAATGATCAGAAAAAAGCGGACACGGTTTTCTTAACGCCTAATAATAAAGCACGCTACTTGTTTAATGCTGAAAAGATCGACGTATTACCAACGCTGGCCATTAATGATAAGGCATGGACAGAAGGGAAGATGATCTTTAAAGCAATGCGCTTGCAGGATATTGCGACAGAACTGGAAAGAAACTTTGGAAAAAAAGTTTTGTTCCTGGATGATGAGGCGAAGGACTATATCCTTACCGGTTCTTTTCAAAACAACACATTGGAAGAAGTGATGTATTACTTTTCTTTATCGAAGTCTAAAAAGATATACTACAAAATCACCAACAACGAATTGCTGATTGCTGCAAAGGAAGCGGAGCTATAGCGGCTTTCACATCTAACTGAACTACACATAAAATATTGCGATATGAAAAAAGGAAGATTCTTTGCCTATAATTATTTTCAACCCGTATACATAAAACCTTTTGTGATTGCCCTTATGGTATTGCTGAATGTATTGCCATCAGCAGCGCAGTATGCTTATTCGTCTCCCAAAAAAAATGTGACTTTAACGCAAGCAGGAGCCGAGGATAAAATTACACTGAGTGTAAAGAATGAAAGACTGGATGCGGTGCTGGAAAAAATTGAAAAGCAAACCGGATTGTTATTTGTTTATGCCAATGACGAGGTGGATGTAAGTCAAAGAGTCTCTATTGCCGTTAGTAATAAAGCAGTTCCCGAAGCTGTTAAGCAATTGCTCAATCCGTTGGGCATCAGTTTCATGATCGTAAAAGATAAGATCATCCTCCAATCATCAAAACAAAAACTCCCTTTAACAGGAGGCAGCAATAGTAACAGCAATACTGATAGGGCTTTTGCTGCCATCGAAGATCATGCTATTACTATCAGTGGAAGGGTAACGGACGAAGGCAGTAAAGGTCTTGCCTTTGTAAACGTGGTGCTGAAAGGTACTGGCAATGGCACTTCAACCAGCACTGATGGAAGTTATTCATTATCGATACCTGACAATCAAAACAGGGGCACGCTTGTGTTCTCTTTGGTGGGCTATGTGCCGCAAGAACTGCCAATAGAAGGAACTACGGTGATGAATGTGAGGCTGGTTTCTGATTCGAAAGAACTAACAGATGTGGTGGTGGTTGGATACGGTACTCAAAGAAAAATATCTGTTACAGGTGCAGTCGATGGAATCAGCCGTAAGGCGATAGAAGGAAGACCTGTTACCAACCTCGCTACAGCATTACAAGGCGTGTCGCCCAACCTCATCATCCAGCAAAGAAATTTCGAACCAGGACAAGGAGTTAACATCAATATCCGTGGACTTGGTACGCTTGGCGATAATACACCGCTGGTGGTAATTGATGGTATCATGGGCGGCGATATTAACCTTATTAATCCATCAGATATAGACAATATATCGGTATTGAAAGATGCAGGTACAGCCGCTATTTATGGTTCAAGAAGCGCTAATGGTGTGATATTGATCACTACTAAAAAAGGTCGTAAAAATTCCGCCCCAAGAGTTACTTACAGCGGCATCTATGGAACCCAATCACCAAGGATCACTTATCATCCGGTGCATGCATGGGAGAATGCATATTACAAAAATGAGTCACTCGCCAACTCCGGCCTGGCGCCTGCTTTTACTCCATCAGAAATTAAACAATTTGCAGACAGGGGCGATGGTGACTGGCGGGTAGATAATATTTTACACCAGGCTCCGCAGCAATCGCATAACATTTCAGTAAGTGGTG